>CACZRK010000050.1 GCA_902783515.1 uncultured Coriobacteriaceae bacterium
CCCACACCCGCGAAAGGAGCACCCATGGCTGACGAGCTTCTCGACTTCTTCAAGACGAACCCGACCTATTTCCTGTCCACGGTTGATGAGGATGGAAACCCGCAGGTCAGGCCCTTCGCGACGTTCGCGAAGCTCGACGGCGCGTACTACATCCAGACCGGTCGCACGAAGAGCGTCGCCACGCAGATCGCCGCGCACCCGCGCATCGCCATCTGCGGCTGCTCCCAGGACGGCTCGCAGTGGGTGCGCCTTGAGGCTGACGCCGTGGACACGCACGACGCCTCGCTCGAGCAGCGCATACTGGACGAATACCCCGAGCTCGGGAGCATGTACAAGGCCGGCGACGGCAACACCGCCGCGATCCGCCTGGACAACGTGTCCGCGACGCTCTACTCGTTCACGGACGCCCCGCGCACGCTGGCGTAGGTCCGGCACGGGGTCGGCGCAGGGCCGATCGAGAGCGTCGCGCCCGCATCCGTCTGCGGGCGCGGCGCTTAGTCTGCATAATTGGCTGCTTTGGTAACATGCGATCTGTGACCAGTACCTTCATTGCCGCGCGCGCAGGAGGCGCCGATGGCGCAGGTCGCCGGGGCCGACGTCGAGAAGGGCGTGCGCGCTCGCGGGCGTACCCACAAGCGAGGCGTGGGGCACAGGTTGATCGATGACGACGACCATACGTCAGAGTCCCTCGTAAAGTCCCTCCGCATCGATAAGACGCACGTCATCGCGCTCGGCAGCCTTGCGGCGCGTCTTTTGGCTCACGGGCTCCCGCGAGAACAGAACGTAGTACCGCTCGCGGAAGTCCCCCGGCAGCGACGCGCGCTGCTCGAGCTTGCGCAGCGCCTCCGTCTCGTCAAAGGAGCCGCGCCACTTGCACTCGCCAAACAGAGCAGAGCTCGTCGCCTTCGCCGTCGCCATCACGTCGATGTCGACCTCCTCGCGCGCGCGGGGATCGGTCCCCCACCACCGCCCGAACGCCGTCGCCAGGAACGGCAGCTTCCCCTGACGGTTCTGACGCACCAGCCACTGCAGGCACACGCGCTCGAACTGCGTGCCGACGTAGGTCGCGAGCGCGGGGCCTGAGGCGGATGTTGCGGCCGCCCTGCCCGCACCCGCCTCGATCGCGCCGATGCTGGGGCTCACGAATCGATACCAGAAGGAGAAGAACGGGTCCGCCAGGGCGTACTTGGAGCGACGAGTGCGCCCGGAACTCTCGCCCAGGGGGACCTCTCGCTCGACGATGCCCAGGTCCTCCAGCGTCTTGAGATATCGGCCGGCCGCGTTGGGCTCGACGCCCGCCGCCTCGGCTATCCCCTTGGGATTTATACGGCCAGAGGCGACCGCATCCAGCACCGACTGGTACAGGGCAGGCTCGCGAAGCTCCTGGCGCAGGAGCATGAGCGGCCCCTCATAGAGCAGCCCTGACACGTTGAAGAGGAGCTCGGTGACATTGCCCTCAAAGGAGGCGTTCGGGTCTATCTGAGCCAGATAGTACGGCGTCCCACCAAAGGCGCTGTAGTACTGAACGCGCTCCCGACACGTGAGGTGGCCGGGCAGCATTCTCGCGGCGTCATAGTAGTCGAACGGCTTGAGCCTGATCTGCGCCGTGCGCCGTCCATAGAGCGGGCTCTTGACCCCCAGCACCTCGCTCTCCATGAAGCCCTCGTTGCTGCCGCAGAGGATCATGAGGACGTTGGTCCCGGAGAACCCATGATCAATTAGGGCGGAGGGAAGCGACGGACAGGCCTCGGCGGCGTAGGGGAACTCGTCAAAGACGAAGACAAACCCCGTCTCGTCACGACTGGCGCGATCCGCGACGTAGCTCAGCGCGTCCGACCATGAGGAGAACGCCCCTGCCCCCTCAGGCATGCCAAAGAACCGGTAGACCGCCTGAGAGAACGCCCGCAGGTTGATCGCGTCGCTCTTCTGCTGAGCGGTGAAGTACAGCGCACGCCTGTTCTGGACGAAGTGGTCCACCAACGTGGTCTTTCCCACGCGTCGCCTACCGTAAAGCACGACCATCTTGAAGCCTCGGCGCTCATACTGACGCCTCAGCGTGTCGAGCTCGTCCTCGCGACCCACGAACATGGCAGCCTCCGTTTCCGACTTCAGGGAGACTCCCCTTGCCCGCCCTCGGCATCCCCGCTCCCCTCATAACGTCGGTACGATTAACTTAATCGTACCGACGTTATTTGCAGACGAGCGCACGCGGACGAGCGAGCAATCGCGTGACCGAATGCGGTAGCACGTGGTAGCACGAGATAGCAACGCATCGCTCAAAGGGGCGCGTGCCAAGCGTTCGTTGTTCCAAACACGCAGTTCAAGCATCCCATGCCACCAAACGGACGATCCTCGCCGAGGCGATTTGCCCACAAACGGCCGTTGGCGGCCGCGATGACACGGCAGATGCTTCGGGGCATGCGGAGTCCGCCGCACGACACGCGGTCGCGTGGCGGACTCCGCGCTTCACAAGGATCGGACGGGGGAAGGACATGCACATGCAGGCGACACAGACGCACGGATTCGTCTCGGGGCAGGCGTCGAGCTCGATCTCAAGGCGCGCGGTCATCACCGGCGCAGGCGCCGCGATCGCGGCCGGCGCGACGGCCGGTATCATCGCGCAGGCAAAGGACGCGGCGTCGAGCTCGTCCGACGCGACGGCGGGAGGGACGTCAAAGCGGGGATCGGCGACGAGGACCTTCTCGTCCCAGCAGGAAACGGGCTTTGCCACGCTCGAGATCACGTGCGACTTTGACGACAGCAGTCTCGCGGCAGTGTCCGTCAAGGGCGTGAAGACGAGCGAGTTCGACTATTACCCGCTCGTGAAGGACGCCATTGACGCGTATGCGGCATCCCTTGTCGACGCGGCGCACGTCGAGGACGTCGACGTCGTGAGCGGCGCCTCGCTCTGCAGCCTCGCCGTTCGCAGGGGCGTCCAGAGCTGCAAGGCACAGGCGGCCGGCCTTGAGGAGCCGCAGCCGCTCAACCCCCAGAGCGACGACTATGACACGGCGACCACCGACTACGCCGCGATCTTCTC
>CACZRK010000051.1 GCA_902783515.1 uncultured Coriobacteriaceae bacterium
CGACCGCCGCCGCCCAGGCCGCCGAGTCCGCGAAGGCCGACAAGGCCGCCGCGTCCGCGAAGGCCGAGGCGCCCGCGGGCGCCGACGCCGCCGAGACGTGCGACGTCGTCGTCTGCGGCTGCGGCGCATCCGGCTTCATGGCCGCCTACACCGCCGCGAAGGACGGCGCGAAGGTCATCGTCGTCGAGAAGGGCGAGGACATGACCGCGCCGAACGGCGTCTGGGTCTCCGGACCGTTCGCCGTGGGCACCGACGTCCTGCAAAACAAGGAGGGCGGCACGACCCTGACCGTGGACGACGCGTTCACCCACGTGATGGACTACACGCACTGGACGCCCAACCCCGCGCTCGCCCGCCGCTGCCTGGTGGAGTCGCACAACGCGGTCGCCAACCTGGAGGAGATCGGCTACGAGTTCAAGGAGGCCAACTTCCGCTTTGAGACGCCGTTCCACGGCGAGAAGGGCGGCTTCCACCTCATCACGACCCCCATCGAGGACCGTGTGACCCTGTGGAGCGACGCGCTCGCCAACGTCGGCGCCGAGGTGCTGTTCTCCACGGCCATGACGAGCCTCGTCACGACCGGCGACGCGGTGACCGGCATCATGGCGAAGGCCGCCGACGGCTCCACGCTGCGGATCGACGCCAAGGCGGTCATCATCGCCACCGGCGGCTACCTGGGCAACGAGGACCTGCAGGAGCGCTTCCTCCACACGCGCGACCTGAACGTCGCCCGCGGCGGCACCTCGCTGTGCACCGGCGACGGCATCCTCGCGGCCGAGGCCGTCGGCGCCGCGCTCGAGAAGACGTTCGGCTACTGCCCCTGCGAGTACGGCGGCACGAACGACAAGGCGTCCCGCCCCGCCAAGCAGGACAAGTTCGACCAGAACTACGCCTTCAAGTTCGGCTACTACGGCAACCTGCTCGTTGACGCCGAGGGCAAGCGCTTCCTGAACGAGGGCCTGCTGTGCGACTACCCGATGAGCTACGGCTCGGAGCAGACGCTGCACAACAACCCCTGGTACGCCATCGTGGACCAGACCTACGTGGACGCCATGACCACCGAGGGCCTCTACGACTACATGACGGCGCGCGGGGCGGTGCCCGGCGACCAGGACGACCCGAGCACGAACTGGTTCATCGGCAACTACTTCAAGGACCGCGTGCTGGACAAGCTGCCCGAGGACATCGAGGAGGGCATCGCCGAGGGCTGGCTGTGGAAGGGCGATACGATCGAGGAGGTCGCCGAGAAGGCCGGCCTGCCCGTCGAGAACGTCGTGGCCACGGTCGAGCGCTACAACGGCTACTGCGAGACCGGCGTGGACGAGGAGTTCGGCACGAGCCCCTGGTACCTCTCGCCCGTCAAGGACGGCCCGTTCTACATCACGCAGAACTACCAGAGCGCCTGGAGCACCTTCGGCGGCCTGCGCATCGACGACCAGTGCCGCGTCCTGGCCGACGAGACGTACCTGCCGATCGACGGCCTGTACTGCGTCGGCACCGAGGCCGGGTCGCTCTACTACTCGCCGTACTACGACATCCCCGGCTACTGCTACGGCCTCTGCATCGACTCCGGCTACATCGCCGCGACCGAGGCCTGCGCGTACGCGGGCGTGACGGCGTAGCGGCGCGGCGGCTTCGTCGCGCCCGCCGCACGGCGCGCGTCCGGCGGGCGCGCGCCGTGCGGCCTACAGCACGAGCTCGTAGCCGAGCCGCAGCTTCGTCGGCTCGAGGTCGTTGGAGATCGTGACGTCGCAGCAGTGGCGGAAGCCGAGCGACGACAGCAGCCGCTGCATGGGCACGTTGCCGGCGTGCGTGTCCACACGCACGCTGGCCATGCCCGCGGCGCGCGCCTCCTTGACGGCGCACTGGTACATGTAGCGCGCGACGCCGCGGCGGCGGGCGTCGGCGGCCACCGCGACGCGGTGGCACACCAGGTAGCGCACGTCGCCGTCCGCGGGGTCGTTGGCGCTCGCGACGAGCCAGCCGCCGGAGCCGGGGTTGACCGCGTCGTAGTCGCGCTCGCCGCCGGCGCACACGCTCATGATCCCGACCGGGACGCCGTCGTCCAGCGCAAGCCGCGCCCAGCCGCCCGCGACGTCGCGCGCCACCTGCGCCGGCGTCGGCGTGCCGCCGGACCACTGGTCAAGACCCATCGCGGCGAGCGCCGCGCGGCCCTGCGCGCCGATGCGCAGGATGGTCGCGGCGTCTTTCTCGGTCGCCCGCACGAACGTGCGCATGGCGCCTCCCCTCCCCCGGACCTCAGGCCCGCTCGGCGCGCCGACGGCCACCCGCCAGCGTGCCCCGACCGCCGTGGCCGGCCGTCATCACCTGTGATAGTAGCCCGAGCGCTCGAACTTGGGCTCGCAGCACACGTTGATGCCCAGGCTGCGGTAGACCCGCTCGTCGGTGGGCGAGATGACCACCGAGAAGTACGCGTCGCAGCCCCGCAGCCGCTCGGCGGCGTCTATGGCGCGGGCGGCGAGCGGGTTGGTCGCCGAGCTGATCGAGAGGGCGATGAGCGTCTCGTCCGAGTGCAGGCGCGGGTTCTTGCTGTGCAGGTGCTCGGTCTTCAGGCGACAGATCGGCTCGAGCGCCTCGTTGCTCACGACCATGACGTCGTCGCTGACGCCGGCGACCCGCTTGAGGGCGTTGAGCAGCGTGGAGGACGCGGCGCCGAGCAGGTCGCTCGTCTTGCCCGTCTCGACCGTCCCGTCAGGCAGCACCATCGCGCCGGCCGGCATGCCGGTCGCGCGCTCCTTCTCCAGGCACGCCTGGTGCGCCGGCGACCGGTCGGCGTTGACGCCCGCCTGGCCCATGAGCAGCACGAGCTTCTCGACG
>CACZRK010000052.1 GCA_902783515.1 uncultured Coriobacteriaceae bacterium
AACGGCAAGCTGGACACCAGTTACACCGGCCTTGCCAAGAACGCGTACGGTTGGTGGTACGTGCGCAACGGTAAGCTCGACACGTCCTACAACGGCGTTGCCGACAACGCGTATGGTACATGGGTCGTGAAGGACGGAAAGGTCGTCGCGCGGGCATAACGCCCGTTTGAGTGGACGACGTCCGGTCGAGGAGATAAGACGCCTGCCGGGCATTGTCAGACTGAGGAGCACATGACAGTTTGCCGACCCGCATCTCACCGCTTGTGGATGAGATGCGGGTCGTGTCTATCAGTGGTTCCCACATGCCACCAGCGGACACTGGCAATAGAACAGACTCTCACTCCGCGTGGTTGACGATCCCTTTGAACGGCGTCATCAGCAGGATGCGCAGGTCGAACGTCAGGGACCAGTGGTCGATGTAGAAGAGGTCGTACTCGATGCGCCTGTCAATGGGCGTGTCGCCGCGCAGGCCGTTGATCTGCGCCCAGCCGGTGATGCCTGGCCGCACGCGGTGGCGCACCATGTACAGCGGAATGCTCTGCCTGAACTCGTCAACGTAGGCGGGGATCTCGGGACGTGGCCCCACGAGGCTCATGTCGCCCTTGATGACGTTGAACAGCTGGGGGAGCTCGTCGATCGAGTATTTGCGCATGAACGCGCCGAAGCGGGTTCGGCGCGGGTCGTCGTGCGTGCTCCAGGCGGTGTCCGAGGCGTCGTTGACGCGCATGGAGCGAAACTTGTAGATCATGAACGGGTGACGTCCCCGTCCGATCCGCTCCTGCCTGAAGATGACGGGGCCGGGTGACGAGAGCCTGGTGCCGATGGCGGCGAGCAGCAGCAGCGGCGAGAGGATGACGACGAGGATCAGCGAGGCGACGAGGTCGAACGCGCGCTTGATGAAGGCGTAGCCGGTGTTGGACAGGGCGATGTGGTTGATGCTGATCAGGGGGACGTCCGCTTCTTGGAAGATGACGGGGTTCCCGGAGATGAGCGTGCGGTAGGTGGGGACCATCGCGATGTCGACGCCGCTGCGCTCGCAGCTGATCAGGATGGTCCTGAGCAGCTCGTGGTCATGGGGGTCGAGCGCCACCACGACCTCGTCGGGCGTGGTCCGCTCGAGGATGGCCGCGACCTCGGCGTACCCGCCCAGAAGCGGCGCGCCCTCCACGCGTGCGCACCCCACGGTGCCGATGGGCCGGCGAGGCGAGTCGGGCTCGCGGCCGATGGCGTCCAGGTACGACCGGGCCGACTCCCCGTCGCCGATCACCAGCACGCGGCGCTGCGCGATGCCCCTGCGATAGAGCCGCGCCCGCCGCCCGTCAATGACGAGCGTCTTGACGCAGCTGGCGACGTCGACGAACAGCCAGAACAGGACGATGAGCAGGCGCGAGAAGTAGAACACGTACATGAGGAACATCAGCATGGTGAAGAACATGACGCCGATGCTGTTGCAGAGCACGACGCGGCCGATGGTGCGGACGGTGGCGTTGGACGAGTGGTAGTTGTACATCCCCGCCAGGCTGTACGCCAGCACGAAGAACGGCGAGGCGACCAGCGCCCAGAGCAGGTGCGTCTGGATGGGGAAGATGGGGCTCTCGCCACCGAGCAGCGGGAACCTGACGAGGTAGGCGAGACCCATGGAGGCGACGATCAGCAGCACGTCGATGAGCGCGGAGACCGCGTATGACATGTCATGCCTGCCGATTGCCACGAAGCCCCTCCTCTGACATATGCGCTGAGTTATGCGGACGGTACGTTTTGCGCCACAGTATATGCCATCATGGTTCCCTGACGAAGGGCGCGGCGGGACTGCCGCCGCCCACCGGGTTGCTCGACCCGTCGCGTTCGCGGCGGGGACGACCGGACGCGCGTGCGTCTCGCGAGCCGTCCGTGGCATGCCCGTGGCTGACGGTTGGAGTGAGGGCGATGTTCGCTGACCAGCATGGCGAGACGGCCGAGGCGCGCGGGGGTGCGCGCGGGGTGCTCTATGTCGCCTCGACCTTCGGCCACCTGCGCAGCTTCCACGTGCCGTACATCCGCGCCCTGACCGCGCGCGGCGACCGGGTCACGCTCGTGGCGGCCGGGGACCCGGCAGGGCTGCTCGATAGGCTTGGCGCCGCCGCTGACGCCGTCCGCGTCGCGCCCGTGCCGTTCGTCAAGAAGATGAGCTCGCCGAGCAACGTCGCCGCCGCGCGGACGATCGCGCGCATGCTGCGCGCAGGTGACGTCGACCTGGTCCTGACGCACACGTCGCTCGCGGCCTTCTTCGCGCGGCTCGGCGTGCGATGGTCGGGCAGGCGAGACGTGCGCGTGGTCAACACCGTGCACGGGTACCTGTTCGGCGAGGCGGACGCCGGCATGCGGCACGCACTGCTGCTGCAGGCCGAGCGCATGACCGCCGGCGTGACCGACGCGATCGTGACGATGAACGCGGAGGACACGCGCATCGCGACTGCGCACCGCCTGTGCCGGGGCCCTGTCGTGCAGGTTGACGGCATGGGCGTCCCCGAGGCCGCCGACCCGCATGCGCCGAGCGTTGATGAGCGTGCCGGCGCCCGCGAGCGTCTGGGCGTCCCGGCCGGGGCGTTCGTGCTGCTGTACGCGGCCGAGTTCTCCAACCGCAAGAACCAGCGCATGCTGATCGAGGCGATGCCGAGCCTCCCCGACGATGTCGTGCTCGCGCTGCCCGGCACGGGTGCGCTGCGCGCGACGTGCGCCGACCTCGCGCGCGACCTCGGCGTCGCGGGGCGCGTCCTGCTGCCGGGATTCTCCGACGACCTCGCGAGCTGGCGCGCCGCGTCCGACGTCTGCGTCTCGGCGAGCCGCTCGGAGGGGCTGCCCTTCCACGTGATGGAGGCGATGGCGGCGGGGCTGCCGCTCGCGCTCAGCGCCGTCAAGGGCCACGTGGACCTCGTCGAGGAGGGCGTGAACGGGCTGACGTTCCCGGCGGGCGACGCGGCGGGTTTCGCGCGCGTCGTCATGCGCCTGCGCGACGACCCGGCCGAGCGGCTCGCCATGGGGCGGGCGTCGCTCGAGCGGGCTCCGCGCTACGCGCTGGGACGGGTCATGCCCCAGCTCATGAGGATTTACGAGGGAGACTAGCGCGGCGAGCATGCCCCGGCCGATGGACGTCCCCGCCGACAGGCGTCTTGGTCCTCGACGGGCACCGCCCGGGTGCTGACGCGTGTCGGCTGCCGGCGCGTCGCCAAGCGGCGGGAGGCAGACGGCTACGCCTTGGCCGTCCGTGCCCATTCAGGATGCCGTCGCAGGTAGGCGTGATAGATCGCGGCGGCGAGCGACCGTGACCAGGCTCCGGGGTGCCGCAGCAGCGGCAGCGTCATCCTTCCCGCCACGCCAAGCGACGCGCGCAGCTCCGGCGTGGCGGGGTGCGCCCGCGCGAACTGCGCTGACGCACGCAGGCGCTCGCGCATCTCGGGCGTCAGCGCGGCGCGGTCGTCCCATGACAGCGGCCAGACGGTCGCCATGGCCCTGAGGACGCCGTCGGCGAGCGGTCCCGCGAGCTGCGGGTAGCTCGGCAGCAGGTCGTCCATGCGTCGCTCGTACGCGCGAACGCCGTCCATCTCGTTTCCGAGGCTGCGCCTGCGGACGATGCCGGTCGGCAGCGGCTCGTAGACGTACTTCGCCGCCGGCAGGACGGCGACGCGCCTGGCCCGTCGCACGACGCGGTACGTGGTGGCGACGTCCTCGAACACGTGTCCCTCCGGAAACCGCACGCCCTCCCACAGGGAGGCGAGGGAGAGCTTGTTCCACGCGTAGTTCTGCAGGACGACGTCGGAGACGAGGAGGGTGATCGCGTCGTCGGTCCCCAGCGTGAGCAGGCCCGTGCCGTTGGCGGGCCAGAAGCCCCTCGGGACGACGCCGCCGGCGATCGGCCCCGCGGGGAGGCTGGGAGTGTCCTGTGGAACGAAGTAGTCGCATGCGCTGACCTGCGCGTCGTTGTCGACCATTCCCGCGAGCAGGTAGGCGAACATGTCCGGCAGCACGTAGTCGTCTGCGTCGACGAAGCCGATGCAGTCGCCCCGCGCCGCCGAGAGCCCCGCGTTGCGCGCCGCCGAGAGCCCCGCGTTCGCCTGGTGGATGACCTCGACCCGCGCGTCCTGCGCGGCGGCTTGGTCGCAGAGCGCGCCAGACCCGTCCGTCGAGCCGTCGTCGACGAGGATCACCTGCAGCTCGCGATGCGTCTGCCCGAGCACGCTCTGGATGCATCGCTGCAGGTACGGCGCAACGTTGTAGATCGGGATGACGACGCTGATCAGCATGGGAGATACCTTCTTGAGCGGTGCGCGCGGGATGGGTGTGGCGTCGAGAAGCATAGCAGGCCCGTGCGATGGGGGAAGGGGTGGTCGCCGCTGCGCACAGGCCGTGCAACGGGTGCGCTATTGGTGTTCGGCACAGGCTCGCACGAATGGGAGACTCCCGAGCGAGCCCCCGCCCCGTCATCGGCGCCGCGGAGCCTCCCGATCGTCAAGGACTGTACCTGCGCCCCCGCGAAATGCTCCCGAACGCGCTCATCTGTGTTGGACGGGTTTCCTGACCTGCTCGACACATACCTGACTGACTACGTGCCTCGCTTGGGATATTTCCGAACGAAGGCTGTTGTCTCTGCCCATCTTTGCGCTTGGCCCGCTTCCCACGCTACCCCAAGATAGACAGCCGATCCCCTTGTTTCTATTTTCGCCTGCATGGAGCTGTTCAAACGTTGGAAGAGGCACGCCCATGGCATGATGACGTTGAGCGATCAGAGGAGGCCGCGCTCGACGGCGTGCCGCCCGATCTTATGCAACACCTCGTCGCAAAGGGAGCCTGGCTCGCCCGTGGACTCGTCATTCGCGAGGATCATCCGCTGCGTGCGGTATGTCTGCCCGAACATGCCTTGAATACGACACTGCAGGTAGGAGGCAACGTTGTAGACGGGCGCCATGAGACTGACCGTCGTATTGAATCCCGAGGTTATCACGCGTGTGTCAGCGTCATATCCTGTTTTGTTCTGTCGCAGTTCTGCCTTCGATAAGGTCTAGCATCTCTTGTTTCGAGTGCACGTCCAGCTTTTGATAGATATGCCGAAGATGCGTGGTGACGGTGCCGCGAGAGAGGCTCAGCTCCTCTTGTAGGCGTGCGTACGAACGACCCTTCGCGTATAGCGTCATTATCTCCGTCTCGCGGTCTGACAGCCCATAGTGCATCGCAACCTCTCGGCAGCGTATGGTAAATCGCGGAACGTGATCGGTTGTTCCGTCGTTTCGTGAGTTCCGCCTACTTCCCGCGCCGTCTCCAATGCCGACGGCAACTGCCGTGGTTTTGCCAGAATCTGCGGTAGATGATCCTGTCGTGACAACATTGCTTGCGTCGTCATTGGACTCAGCAAGGTTTGTGAGCTTGATGAGGTCGCTCTCCTTCAGCACGAACGCATACGAGAGAGCGACCGTCATCGTTGACGCAAGGGCAACGGCACTGATGACCTGCGGTTGAAAGGGCGCAAGCATATTCACAAGCAACTCGCCGCCCCATGAGCCTAGAAAGACGCCAAGCGTGATCATGCTCCAGCCCGATCCGAAGACGAGTGCCGAGGAGAGCCGATACGTATATGTCACATCGGCGAGAAGGATCCAAATCAATACATTAAATGTTCCATATCCAGCAAGTGCAAGTATATTTTCAAAATATGATCCTATAAATATAGGTAGAAGCTGGAAGAAAAAAGCGATAATAATGAGTGTCATGCGATAGATGGCCAAGAGGTTATACACGCGCGAGATGAGGATGCAGCCCCAGATGACAACGAGCGTGATAAGTGACGCCCAAAGTAGCGGCACTTGGTAGAACTGCTGCACGGACGAGCCGCTCATTGATATGAAGACCGCACGCACTACGCCGTCGGCAACCCCCACGAGTGCCGCGCATATGCCGATCCGTAGCATGACTGCAGAGATGGGAATGGAGACCGGCTTCGTTGCCGGGAACGAGTGAGGATTCCAGACTCCGACGATGTGGAAGAGCAGGAAACATGAGATCAGCGGAAGCATCGAGGTGATGACGCATGCAACGGCGGGGGCCGTCGTTTGGCTAATGGCCAAGAACACCACGGCCGCGATGAGGAATGAGAGCGGTGTCTCAAGACTCGTTTGACGTGATGACACGTTGCGATACGCCTCGCCGTATCCAAGGCTGATCATGCCCGATCCAATGCCGGTCAGAACTCCACCGACGAGCATGGTTACGACCTGCGATGACACGCTGTCCGCAGTCGTTGAACATGCAGCCGCTATGGTTCCAGCGCATGTGAGCAGAGGTGCGGCCCAGCGGACATTTGGTCGGTACATAAGCGATTCAAAGGCATCGCTGCGTAACGCCGCGAGGTTCATGGTGAAGAAAAGCGCCATAGTAGAGATGGTGAAAACAGAGGCTGGCATGGGGGCGCCATCCCACGTGACGATGCTCGTCGCCGCACCGAAAAACATTAGGTATACCCACGCACGCGAGAACGCGAACCCCCACATGCGTGCGTTCAGAAGTCTCCGCCATGCGATTGACCGCGCATTCCGGCGTAACGTGCGCAGGGAGAATCGCCCTGAATCTTCAACAGTGCCATACCCCTCGATATCCTGAGGATCTGAGTATTCTGCCATGCGTTCCCCCCGTGGCGGTGCAGCCGCGACGTCCCCCTGGCGCCGGCTTCGATGACCAGTATGCCGCTCTCTTGGAGTGCGCACATGCCAGAACTTGACCGATCGAGCGATAGCGCACGTCCATGGAGTACCTGACGTGCGGCATTGATGGCAATCATGACTTCTGCATGATGGCGCATCCTCGCCTTGGGCTGACCGTCTGACGAGAGGCGACGCTTCTCATGATGCGAATCGCGCGTGCGCGCCATACCTTGACTTGCGAGGATGAGGCGACATCTGTCAGACGCAGAGGGATGCCGATGATGGAGAGCCAACGCCTCGCCTCGCAAGGGGAGGGCAAGGCATGGAGAAGGAGGAAGGCATGGGCACGTTAGGCTTGACGCGTCGTGCGTTCACCAAGCTGGCCGCCATGACCGCCGTTGGCGCGGCAATGTCGGAAGGCGCGGTGGCCGGCAAGGCGTTGGCGGAGGATCCTAGCGTCATCGACCAGCCGGACGAGATCAAGCACATCCGTAGCTGCTGTCGCGGGTGTGGCAAGATGGAGTGCGGCGTCTGGGTCACCGTCAAGAACGGTCGCATCATCAAGACCGAGGGTGACAAATCAGCGTTCCAGTCCTCTGGCAACCACTGCAGCAAAGGGCAAGCGTCGCTGCAGGCGGCGTATCATCCCGCACGCATCTACCATCCCATGAAGCGCACGAATCCCAAGGGTGAGGACCCGGGGTGGCAGCGCATCACGTGGGACGAGGCGATGGAGACCATCGGCGAGAAGTTCACCGAGATTATCGACCAGTACGGCGGCCAGTCCATCTTCAACATGTGCGGCACCTCACGCCAGTGGGTGTATGGTCCCTACGCCTTCTACAAATGGCTGTTCGACACCCCGAACGCGCACGTAGCCTCTGAGATCTGCAAGGGCCCTCGTCGCCTCATGGGCTGGATCAGCTCAGTCGACGGTGCCCCGTGGATGGCGCTCAAGGACGGACCTCGCGTCTACGTGCAGTGGGGCACGGCGCCGGAGAACTCCAACTACGACGACTCCTGCCGCACGCTCGTTGACAAGATGAGTTCGGCCGAGACGCACATCTGCATTGACCCGCGCCTGTCCGGCTCGGGCAAGGAGGCCGACTACTGGCTGAACCTGCGCCCAGGCTCAGACGGCGCGCTGGCAAACTGCTGGCAGTACCTCATGATCAAGCATGACCTCGTGGACTGGGAGTTCGTGAAGCGCTGGACGGACGCCTCGCTGCTGGTCGTGGAGGACATGGAGCCCACGGGTGGCCGGTATTTTGACCTGTCCACCCCACTTACCATCGCGCCGCCTGATGTCACGGGCACTAAGCTCAAGACGCGCTTGCTCAAGGAGTGCGACGTCACCGAGGGCGGCAGCTGCCGCAAGTTCTACGCCTGGAACAAGAAGGCCAACGGCGGAAAGGGCGGCCTCGTCTACTGGGATGTTGACACCACGCAGTGGGAGGGCTGCAACCATGTCGCGCCCACCCGAGACCAGATGGAGGTCGTCTACGAGGGAACCTCGCAGCAGGGCTATCTGCCTCCTCTCTCATACAAGGAGCTCGAGGACGCAGGGATAGACTTTGACATGGAGGGGAGCCACGAGGTCACTTTGGCAGACGGCACCACGCACACCGCGCGTCCCGTCTGGGCGTACCTCGCCGACTCCGTGAAGGACTGCACGCCCGAGTGGTGCTCGGAGATCACGGGCCTCGACCCAGACCTCATCGAGGAGTCGTTCCTCAAGTGGGCGACACGCCCTGAGGGGCAGACCTACGGTAACGGCGGCATCCATCTGCAGCTGGCGCCCGATCAGATCGGCAACTGCACGCAGACGGTCCGTGCGATCCTCAATCTGATCTACTCCTCGGGCAACTTTGACACGCCGGCGGGCAACCGCGGCCTGACGCGCACGCCGGTGGACGAGCAGGCGACCGCCGCGCCCGGGTCGAACATGCCTCAGGCCGTGAAGAAGCAGCTCAAAGGCCTTGGTGTCGACATCCCCTATTACCCTGACGAAAAGATCGACCCAAATGACATTCCCGATGCCTATGACACGTACAGCAACATGGTCGGCGTCGACAAGTTCCCGATCACGGCGTACTACAACGAGTGGGCCGATGCGACGTGCCTGTGGGAGGCCGTCCTTAACGACGACCCGTATCCCGTTCGCGGTGGCATCAACGAGTCCGGCTCTTTCATGAACATGTCAAACGCGAACCTGGCATGGGAGGCCCTGCAGAAGCTAGACTTCTGGGTGGACATCAACATGTTCCACCATCCCGGCACCGAGATGGCCGACATCATCCTGCCGTGCCAGCACTGGACCGAGATCAACAACATCCGCGTGTCCCAGGGCGCCTCGGGCGGCATCGGCCTCACCCAGAAGGCCGTGGAGCCTCCGGTCGACACGAAGTTCGACTACGACATCAACCGGTTGATCTTCGAGGCGATGGAGAAGCAGGGCAACGTCAACGGGACCTGGACGAACATCGCCGGTGACGCCCCGGGCGCATACGCGCAGGATGACCGCCTGGAGGACTGGTTCCAGGCGCACAACGAGAAGACCGGCTTTGCCACCCATTACCCGGGCTGCAAGTGGGAGCACTTTGAGGATTACAAGAAGGACTTCCAGGAGCACGGCTGGTTCAACGCAAAGGTTCTGGAGCCGGACCGGTGGGGCACCTACCGTCGCTACGAGACGGGTTGGATGCGCATGGGCAAGGATGCCTGCACCGCCGCTCCCTGGTCGGTGGACGACCAGGGCAAGCCCGTCAACAACTTCGGCTGCCCCACGCCGAACGGCCTCGTGGAGTTCTGGCCGATGGTGTTCGAGAGCATCTGCATCGACAAGGCCAACGAGTTTGAGCCCGGCAAGTTCGATCTCATCAAGGAGATGATGCCCGTCTTCGAGGAGCCCGCGAGCGGCCCGAAGGGCACCGTCGACACCAAGGAGTACCCGATCCTGCTGACGACCGGTCGCCGCATCCCGGTGTACTTCCATTCGGAGCATCGCCAGCTTCCGTGGTGCCGCGAGCTGTGGCCCGTTCCGCGGCTTGAGCTGAACCCCGAGGACGCCGAGGAGCTCGGTCTGCAGCAGGGTGACTGGGCATGGATCGAGACCGAGTGGGGCAAGGTTCGCGAGACGGTCGATCTCTATCACGGCATTGCGAAGGGCTGGGCGAACGCCGAGCACGCATGGTGGTACCCCGAGCTGCCCGCGCCGACGCATGGCTTCACGCTTTCGTGCATCGACTGCATCTTTGACCCGCACGGTCAGGACAAGTTTATTGGCTCCAGCCACATGCGCGGCGTCCCGGTGAAGATCTATAAGGCGACTCCGGAGAACTGCCCTGACGGCAAGGTCGTGCCGTGCGCGCCTGAGGACGGCACTGAGATCATTTCCAGCTCCTCCGATCCGCGCCTCAAGGAGTGGCTGCCCGATTATGAGATCCGAGAGGAGGCGTAGACGATGACCCAGTACGCAATCGTAACCGATCTCAATCGCTGCGTCGGTTGCATGGGCTGCACTGTCGCGTGCAAGGTCGCGAACGGGGTGGAAGTCGGCTCCTACTGGGAGAAGCTCCTGCGCATCGGGCCGACGCGCAAGCCGAACTACGTGCATACCAATGACGTGGAGATGTATTACCTGCCGATTCACTGCCAACACTGCCTGAACGCCCCCTGTGTGAGCGTGTGCCCCACGGGTGCCAGCAAGAAGATGGACGACGGAACCGTGCAGATCGACAAGGAGCAGTGCATCGGCTGCCAGGCGTGTGTGCCGGCGTGCCCGTACGGGGTGCGTTACCTGAACGAGACCACGAACGTTGTCGAGAAGTGCACGCTGTGCGAGCAGCTCGTCGAACAGGGTGGCCTGCCGCAGTGCGTCGAGCAGTGCGGCGGTCGAGCGCGCTTCTTCGGCGACCTTGACAAGGGGATAGAGACCTTCGAGGCGCCTGCCATCCAGTACGACATGGACCGCGAGAGCGCGGATCACAGCTACGAGTCCCAGCAGCAGGGATGCCGCGTCACGCTTGGCGAGCTCGCGGAGCCCTACGCCGACAGTGACGTCTACACGCTGGATGACGCGGGCAATGGCCCTGCGGTTCGCTATATCCTGCGCAATCGCGAGTGGAAGGACGGGGTGTCGTTCGCATGATCGCTCAATGGCCGCTCGTCATAGCAAGTGTCTGCCTCGCGTGGGGTGCAGGGCTGTTCGCAAGTCTCTGCGCGGCGTCTCTTGCGGGCAGGGCACCGCGCGCCCGCATCGGCGCGTGGGTCGTCGCCGTCATTCTGCTGCTGGCGGGCGCCCTTGGCTTCATGCTGCGCACCTCGCACTGGGATCGGCTGTTCAATAGCTTCGCGCACCTCGCCTCGCCCATTACACAGGAGCTCATCTGCCTCGTCATCGTCATCGCGCTCGCGCTTGTGTATCTGGTGGCGTATAGGCGGAGTGAGGGCGAGGTGCCCGCGCCGGTCAGCGCTGCGGGCATCGCAGGCGCGGCGTTGCTCGTCGTCACCGTTGGTAGGTCGGCGATCGTCCCCGCGACGACGCCTGCGCTTGGCCAGGTGATGGCGGTCGTCGCCGCCTGCGGTGCCGCGTTTGCCCTTGGTCCGATGAGCTTTGAACTCGTCGCCGGCATCACCGATCGTCAGTCTCGGAAGACCGCTCTTGGCGCCTTCTCCGCCATCGGCGGAGGGGTCGGAGCGCTCACCACGGCTGGGTATCTGGCGTACTTGCAGGCGGCTCGTTCCGCTGCGGTCGTCGGAACGGGCAGGGGCGTCGAGTTTGGCGTTGACCCGACGCGCCCACAGGCGAGTATCGCCACGAAGGCCTCGCTGCTGCCGTTCGGCGGGGAGTGCCTTCCGCTCGCCATCGCGGCGATCGGCTGCGCTGTGCTCGCGTTTGCATTTGCGCTGGCAGCATGTCGCAAGGGTGTTCGTCCCGCGCTTGTGGCCATGGCGCTTGTGCTCGCCGTGGTTTCGTTCACCCTGCTGCTCGTTGTGTTCTTCATGACGGGCACGGCTGGCGCGGGCGCAGCGGCGTTCTAACGAGTGGTGCTCTAGTGGATTGAGACGGGCGAGGCCTCGGGGGTTCGCGCAATGCCTGGGACCTCGCCCGTCGCGCATGACGCGCGGCCTCCTTGGTGATGGGGCATCGTGGGTGGCAAGGGGCCGCCGCATGGATAAGAGGGGATGGGAGGAATCATGGGGAACGCTAAGCTGGATCGTGCATCGACGGAGCAGATGGCCGTGCCGCCCGCAGGCGCCTATGACAAGGGGGCGTCTGCGGGCGACGCGGGCCTTGACGGGCTCGCAGGGGCGGCTGATCTTGACGACTTCTCGCAGGACGCCTTTGATCCGCTGGCAGACGAGGGCTTTGATCCTGACGAAGACGTGGACTTCCCTGTTGCTGATGGGTCAAACCTGCAGCTGGCGGAGACGAAGAGCCGCCTCTCCGCGCAAGCGGCTGCGGAATGCCCTGAGAATAACGATCGTCCTGCCGCCGAGCGCATCCAAGAACTCTTTCGCGAGATGGGCAAGCGCCGTCGCACGCTTCTCGGCATTCTTGACTACTGCCGGACGATGCGCCCTGTCCTTGAGGTTGCCGATCACATCACGGAGCTCAAGAAATATGACCGCAGCGTGTACTCGCCGACGGACTTCTGCAGTCTCCTGCAGCGCGCCGGCGCCATCGAGCGCGTTGACGCGGACGGGAACCATTACGTCGAGGAGTCACTTGAGCCAGAGGTCGCCATGGTCGATGGCGTGCAGTATCTAGAGCCGAGGACGCCGGCACCCGCCTACTGGCGTACGACTGAGGACGGCATTGCCGCGCTTGATGCTGACGACCCTGTTGCCGCGACGCGAGCGCTATTCGAGGAGGATGGCTCCTACCTGCCGATCTACCGTCGTGTGCTGACTATGTGCGCGCGTCCCGGGGGAGCGACGGCGAGGGACTTGTCGCGTGCGATCGATGGAGACCCGCTCGTGCAGAGCCCACGCCTCTATTCGTCTCACTTCGTCGAGAGGCTTAACGTCAGCGAGGCGCTGGCATGGGGGGATCGCGTGTGGGTCATCACCGATGCGGGTCGCGAGGCGCTCGAAGCGCTTGCTGACGTTGATGACCCCGCGAGCGACGAGATTGCAGCCGGCATCATGGCGGGGGAGGAATAAGCGATGATGGTAGATGACACGAATCAGGAGACGACAGGTGCCGCAGGCCGGGTGTCCGCGAACGACACCGATGACGCCATCGATCAGCTCGCGGTGCTGTGTGACCGACGCGCCGCTACGTATGGCCTGCTTGCGAGGCTCTTTCGCGTTGAGGTTGACCAGCCGCTGCTTGATGAGCTGCATGCTCGTCGCTATCCGACTGGGACCGGCGACGATGACGTCGACGAGGGCTATCGTCTGATTGCGACCTATCTGAGCAACGCAGACGAGCGTAGCGTTACCGAGCTTGCCGTTGACTTCGCGCGCGTCTTCATCGGCGATGGCGTGGACTCGTATGCCGCCGCCTTTCCCTTTGAGAGCGTCTACACGTCAGAGAAGCGGCTGAAGATGCAGGCAGCACGCGACGAGGTGCTGGCGATCTACCATGCGTACGGTCTAACGAAGGACGACGCATGGGACGAGAACGAGGATCACATCGCTCCCGAGCTCGAGTTCATGCAGGTGCTGTGTGCTCGCACGGCGGATGCCCTTCGTCATGGCGACGAGAACAAGGCGGTGTCGCTGCTGCGCACCCAGCGCAACTTTCTTGACGATCATCTGACCGCATGGGTTCCGATGCTCGTACACGACATGGGTCGCTTTGCGCACACGGACTTCTACCGCGGGCTCGCACTGCTCGTGAACGGTACTCTGCGTCAGGATGCCGTGTTCGTGGCGGGAGTCCTTCTGGGCGCTGGCACAGAGAGCGGGGAGTAACCCATGACGTGCGATGCGGCGGTGACTCGCGTGACCTGCATCATGGGTGTCGCAGGGTCGGGTAAGACACAGCATGTGATCGATCGCGTCCGTGACCTGCTTGAGCATGGCGAGGATCCTGCGCGGGTGCTGGTGCTCTGCGCAAGCCCTATTGCAGCGGATGCGCTGTGCAGTCGCATCGCATGCGCATGCGCGGACGCGCAGAGTGCGGGCAAGGTGCGCGTGACTACTCCGCGTGAGTACGCACTCAGTCTGCTTGCCTCCGAGGATGCCGTCGCGTGGACGGGCCGCGAGCCGCGGCTGCTGACGAACTTTGAGATCAACGTGCTGACCGAGGATCTGAAGGTGAGCGGCGTGCAGCCGCATCGCCTGAAGGAGCTGCTCAAGTTTCTCTATCGAGGCTGGACCGAGCTCGCCGACGATGACCCCGCGTGGCTGGTCACAAAGGAGGAACGCACCGTGCACCGCCTGCTGGGTGCATGCCTCGCATCGATGCGCGCGATCATGGAGCCTGAGCTTGCCAACATGGCGGTGCACTACCTTCGCGCCAACGCCGACGCCCTTGCCTCCGTGCGCGTCCCCCACGTGCTCGTTGACGACGCGCAGACGTTGAGCCTCGCGTCCCAGCGCCTGTGCGAGATGGTTGCGAGTGGCGAGCTCATGGTGACGAGCGACGTCGTGGCGTGTGCGGAGACCTTTGAGTCGTATCCGCATCCGGAATGGCTCCGTGAGCTTCTTGACAGGGACGGCACGGAAGTCGTCCGTCTGACGTCGACGCGCTGCTCGCGCGCGGTTGCCACCTCGCTTGAGGCCCTGCGCAAGGACATCGCGGCGACCCAGAGCCGTCTTGCGCGTGAGAGACTGGAGGATGCTGCTGCGGCGCGGGCTCGCGATGAAGGTCGCTCCTACGACGAGGCCCTCGCCGCCGAGCGACGCGACGCAGGCGAAGAGACGGGACGTGCGACAGGCGGCATGGCGCACAGTGAAGTGGACGTCTCTTGCGTGAGCGCGCCCATTGTGGTGAACGAGAATTCGGCTGCAGGCCGCGTGTCGCTTACGACATACGCAGACCCGGCGAGTGAGGTCAGAGGCGCGGTCGACATGGTCGTGAACGCGCTCAGCGGAGGGATGGACGGCGAGGGAATCTATATCGTGACGCCCGGACGAGCGTGGACGCAGCGCATGCGTGCCGAGCTGGCGCGCCACGGGATACCTTCATGCGCGTCCTATGATGTTCGTGCGCTGAACGGTGATGTCCGCGAACTCGATCATTGCATAAACGCGCGCATCCTTACGCTGCTCGAGCTTGCAGCTGATGACCGAGATGCGCTCGCATGGCGCTGCTGGTGTGGCTTCGGTGACTGGCTGGCGAATTCTCCAGGGTTCGCCGCACTACGCCGCGTCTCCGAGGAGCGGGAGTGCCATGTTGCCGATGTCCTGAACGGTGTCGCCACGCTTGATGACGAGCTCCTCGCCGCTGACGAGCGGGCAAGTTTGGTGCGCGTGCGCGCCGCGGCGACGCGTGGGCGTCAGGCGATCGGCGATCTTGTCGGTCTGCACGGGGAATCCCTGCTGCGTGGAGCGATCAAGCTCGTTGAGGGCCATGATGATGATCGGCGTTGCGCACTGCTGCGCGGCCTCTTCTTCTCACCGGACGGTGCGCGAGGAGACGAGGATGCTGGCGAGCTTGTTGCCCACGCGCGCGCATGCATTGTGGCGCCGCGGTTTGAGGGGGCGCCGCGGGGGGCGGTTCGCGTGGGGAGTCTCTCGCAGGCACGAGGACTCGCGACCTCCCTGCTCGTGATCACGGGGTTTGTGAACGGACTCATTCCCTGTCATGCGTACTTTGACACGGTTGCGACATCGGAGCAGAAGCGCATGACGATGCGCATTGCGGATGAGCGACGGTTGTATGGGGCGATGGCAACATGCGTCGGCGAGGTGGCATGCACCGCATTCGCCTCGGCGGAGGCTGCGCTCGCTGAGCGACTGGGGGTCAGGGAGGATCGCATTCGTATGCGGGATGGCGTGCGTACGGCACTCGTCTCCCCGAGCGATCTTGCTGGCGCGCTTGGCGTCAGCATGGTGAGAGCTCGTCGGTAGGGAAGGCATGTCCGGGGCACTTTGCGCATAGCCTCGCCCGTGAAGGGCGGCCGACTGACCACATACGGTGCGACCTGCATGGCGGTGGCGTCTAGGACGCATCCCATCGATTGGAAATCGTGCGGTTGGGCCTGTCATACGGGATTTGGTAACGCGGGGCGAAGTCGTGTCCGGGCGATCTAGTCCTATCGGGGCACATCGACGTTGATGAAAATGCCCTTGCCGTGTCATGATGGCGGCGAACGCCCATAGGGCGCCGTCGCTGGGGAGTCGACGCGCATGATCCCATGGGCATGGTTCTGGGGAGCGGAAGGGGAGGAAATGAAGAGTCCACAGCACGGTCGCATGGACGCGATTGCGTCCACCACGCGTCGTTCATTCATCAAAGGGGGTGCGCTCGCTGGTCTTTCGCTCGCGGCGGCGGGCGTGGCCTCGGCATGGGGCAGCAGTGCGCTGGCGAAGGGCGCGTCCTCAAAGGATATGGACGCGTCGGCGAGGACGGATGACTCGTCTGCCGCTGACCGGAAGGGTGCCGGTGAGGAGAAGGTCGTCTGGACGCATTGCGCCGTGAACTGCGGCTGCAGCTGTGCTTGGAGATGCCATGTCGTTGACGGCGTGATCACGTACATCGAGACGGACAACACCGGATCGCCTGAGTTCGGCGAACGCCAGATGCGTGCGTGCGGGCGTGGCCGGTCGGCGCGGCGCTGGCTGCAGAGCCCGGATCGCCTGAACTACCCGCTTAAACGCGTCGAGGGTACCAAGCGTGGCGAAGGAAAGTACGAGCAGATTAGCTGGGATGAGGCACTCGACCTCATCCATGATCAGATGGTGCGCATCAACGACACGTATCATGCGCCCGAGGCGTTCGAAATGCACTATGCGTCGGGCGTCTCCACGAGCAAGATTGGATCGTCGCCGTTCGCTCGCCTGCTGAACATGACCGTCGGCGGCTATCTGAAGGAATATGGCTCGTATAGTTCGGCACAGATCGCCCAGGCCGGCACGTACACCTATGGTGGCGGTACGTACGGCAGCTCATTTCTCACGCTGCAGGACAACGAGCTCGTCGTGCTCTTCTCCGACGCGGTCACCGAGGGCCGTCCTGGCGGCGTCGGCCATACGTACGACTTCGGCGTTATGCGCGAGCAGAAGCACCTCCGCGTCATCAGCATTGATCCGCGCCTGAACGACACGACCGCTGGGCAGGGCGGCGAGTGGATTCCGATTCGTCCTGGCACGGACGGCGCCCTGTGCTGTGCGCTCGCGTACGAGATTATTCACAACGGGTGGGCTGACGAAGACTTCCTGCACACCTATTGCGTGGGCTACGACGAAGAGACCATGCCGGATTCTGCAAAGGGTCAGCACAAGTCTTACAAGGACTACATCCTAGGCACTGGTTATGACATGATCCCGAAGACCCCCGCGTGGGCCGCGCCGATCACGGGCATTCCTGAGCAGCGCATCATTGATCTCGCTCGCGAGATGCACGAGGCGGACCCGGTCTACATTGCGCAGGGCTACGGCATTAACCGTCGTGCAAATGGCGAGATTACGTCGCGCTGCGTGATGGTACTACCGCAGTTGCTCGGGCAGATCGGAAAGCCGGGTACGACGGATGGGCGCCGCGAAGGTTGCAGCAAGCTCAACTTCGGGAGCTTCCCCACGGGCGACAACGGCTGCACGACATCTATGCCGACGTTCGAATGGCCTAATGCCATCGACCATGGCGAGGAGCTCACTGCGCTCAATGCCGGGATCATGGGCGCTGACCGCCTGCCCTGTGGTATCAAGTTCATGATGAACTATGCCGGCAACTGTCTCACCAACCAGCATTCTGACATCAACCACGCCCACAAGATCCTGCAGGACGAGTCAAAATGCGAGTTCATCGTCACAAGTGAGGTCTTCATGACCGACTCGGCGAAGTACTCCGATTTGATCCTGCCCGACCTGACCAGCCAGGAGCAGATCAGCGTCGTTGACGGAGGCTATGCTGACAACATGCACAGCCTGCTGTTCGGCGAGCCGGTCTATGACGCACCATTTGAGCGCCGAGGTTTTTACGAGGTCTGTTGCGACCTCGCGGACCGTTTTGGCATCTTGGACGAGTTCTCCGAGGGCAAGACTCGTGAGCAGTGGCTTAAGGAGATCTACGAGGGTGGCAGGGCAAAGCATGACGAATGGCCGACGTGGGACGAGCTGCGAGAGCAGCACATCTGGAAGGAGACGCCCCAGCCTCTCGTCCGTCTTGCCGAATTTGTTGACGATCCCGTCGCCAACCCGCTCAAGACGCCGTCCGGTAAGATCGAGATCTATTCCGAGAAACTTGCTGGCTTCGCGGATACGTGGGAGCTTGGTGAGGGAGAGACTATCAGCCCGCTGCCCATCTGGGATCCCGCATACGACGGAGTGAATGACCTGACTGACGAGTATCCGCTGCTCATCAGCGGCTTCCAGAGCAAAGCGCACACGCACTCCTCGTATGGCAACAACCCGATCATTGCCTCGGTGACGCATGACAGTGCGTGGATCAATCCCGTTGACGCCGAGCCGCGTGACATTAAGACAGGGGACACGATTCGCGTGTGGACGGCATATGGCGAGATGCTCATCCCGGCACTGGTGACCCCGCGCGTCATTCCCGGCACCGTGTGCTGCCCTGCCGGTGCTTGGCATGACGCGGACATGGACGGCGATATGGTGGATCACGGCGGGTGTATCAACACGATCACGCACTATCACCCCACCGCGCTGGGCAAGGCGAACCCACAGCATAGCAACGTCGGTAACGTGGCGAAGGCCTAGGGGAGGGGTAATGATGACTCAGTACGGCTTTTATTTTGATGCCACACGCTGCACTGGCTGCAAGACCTGCGCCCTAGCGTGCAAGGACTACAAGGACCTGAACGAGGAGATCGCTTTCCGCAACGTGATCGAATACGGCGGTGGTGAATGGACAGACAACGGCGATGGTACATGGTCGACCGATGCGTACGCATATTACGTCTCCGTCGCCTGCAACCATTGCGATGACCCCGCGTGCACGGCAGCATGTCCCGTTGGCTCCATGGTTAAGGAGGATGACACCGGGATCGTCCACAATGACCCCGAAACATGCATTGGTTGCGGCGCATGCGTGTCAGCGTGTCCCTATGGCGCCCCCGCGTTGAACCCGCAGACCAATGTGAGCGTGAAGTGCGACCTTTGCCAGGACCGCGTTCAGGAAGGCAAGCAGCCCATCTGCGTCGAGGCATGCTCGCTGCGGGCACTTGAGTTCGGCGACATTGACGAGCTGCGCGCGAAGCATGGCAGCGAGGCGGTTTCCGAGATCGCGCCGCTGCCGACCGCCGACCAGACCAGCCCGAACCTGCTCATCAAGCCGCCGGCGAACGCCAAGGAGCCAGGCGACGAGACCGGCGCCATCATCAACACGATCGACGTCGTGCTCGGATAGGCGCGTACGCGCCGGGCGCGCGGCTGTAAGAGACGCGCGCCCGGCCGTCGGTGGCGAGCTGTCTCTGCTGCGCGCAGGCCGCGTAGCGGGTCTGCTTTTGGCGTCCGAGAGGGTGGTGGCACGCGCGGGTGCGCGGGGTCGCGGGCGCCGAGCCAGGGCCGACGCCGAGCGGCGAGCAGGTGGCGGGCGGTGGCGGGACGCCGGGGGTACGCTTTCCGACGCTCGGGAGCATCTGGGCGGGCCGCCGGCACAGTCTTGCGCGAATCGGAGGGTTTGCAAGGGCCGCCGGCACAGTCTCGCGCGAATCGGAGTGCTCCCGTTCGTGCACACGCACGTTCGGGAGCACTTTCGGCACATGCTTGCACGAACGGGAGACCTCCGAGCGAGCCCCCGCCCCGTCATCGGCGCCGCGGAGCCTCCCGATCGTCAAGGGCTGTACCTGCGCCC
>CACZRK010000053.1 GCA_902783515.1 uncultured Coriobacteriaceae bacterium
GCCGCACGTGATGCTCAACGTCAGCTGCGAGAACCAGCGCCGCGCGGACGAGCGCATGCCCTACCTTCGCGACCTGCCGTTTCAGCACAAGGGGGTCATGTGCGCCCCGTTCATCGGGCAGGTGAGCTTGGAGGCGTACCTGCAGCAGGGCTGGGTGGAGCAGGTCATCTGCGGCGGGGAGAACTATGGCGGCGCGCGGCCGTGCGACTACTCCTGGGTGCTGTCCCTGCGGGCCGAGTGCGTGGCGGCGGACGTGCGGTTCTGCTTCATCGAGACGGGCACGCGATTCGTCAAGGACGGACGGCTCTACACGATGCCGAGCAAACGCCTGCAGAGCCGGATGGCATCCAAGTCGGGCACGTTCTTTGAGGGCAGGCCAATCCTCTGGGACCTGCGGACGCCCATCGGCCTGGAGGTTCCGCGTCAGGACCTGTACGTGCCCCACTTCCGCCCCACGTGCGCCACCTGCGGCAGTCGTCCGATCTGCAACGGCTGCTCGGACTGCGGGGCGTGCGGGCAGGGCGAGACGGGGCGTCTATAGCCCGTGGCGTCTGCGGCGTGCGGCCGCCAGTCTATATGCCTCCTCGTCCGCTCTCGCCCCGATGACGATGACCTTGACGGCGTCGCGATCCCTCACCAGCTTGTAGACGATGCGAACTCCGTCACCGCGGAGTTTGCATTTGAGAAGCCCTGTCAGGTTCAGTTCGGCCTTGCTGCCCAGCGGCTTGCCGTAGCCACCCTCGCCCTGCGGCAACGGATTTGTCGCAATCTTGCGCACCGCCTTGAGAACGTGAATCTGCACTGAGTGGTCAAGCCTCTCGAGGTCGTTTAGCGCCTCGGGGAGATACTCGATCTCCCAGGCCTTCATGAGAACTCGATCTGGTCGTCTGAGATGGCGTCCAGGTCGGCGTCGGAGATGCCAAGCCTGGCCATCACCTCGGACTCGGACACGCCTGGCTTTTCCCCGTTGCTCTTCATGCGCGCAAGCGCGATCTCAAGTTCAGCGAGGTCCTCCTGTGCCTCGGAGAGACGCCGATACTCGGAGGGCGAGACGAGCACGGCGGTCGGCTTGTTGTTCTTGACCACGACGACAGGGGCGTCGTCGCGCACATTGCTGAAGATTGCCGATGCCTTGCCGTGTGAGAAGTCACTCACGGAGACGATGTTATCGATGACATCGGCTGCGATTGGCATGGGATGCTCCTTTGGACGCGCTGACAGTACATCATTTGCATCATAGAACGCCTCATGTATGTTGGCAAATTTGATGCATGATTCCTGTCAGCGCGTCCCGCGCCTACCCTTGGATGTACGCCGCCGCGTTGCGCGCCGCGTTGCGGCCGGAGTTCACGTTGTTGCCCATGTTGGAGCCGGGCATGTTCTGCGTGTACACGTTGCGGTGCAGCATGGCGCCATCAAGGCCAACCGCGTACAGGCCGGGGATGGCGTGAAGGTCGGCGTCCAGGACCTCGGAGCGCACGTTGGTCTGGATGCCGCCAATCATGACGACGAACAGCGGGACAAGCCGCGCCATGTAGAAGGGCGGGTTCTTGATGGCGAGCAGGTACTGCGGGTCTTTGCCGAAGTCTAGGTCCGCCCCGGCCTCGCAGTAGCCGTTGTACCTCTCGATCTGCGCCTTGAGGGTCGCGGCGTCCATGGCAAAGTTGGCCGCGAGCTCATCGATGGTGTCGGCGCGCACGATACTGTCGGCGTTGGCGGGGTCGGTGACAGCGCCCTCCAGGATCTCGAGGTCGGCGGGATCGGTCACGATCGCATCGACGAGGGCCTGGTCAAAGATCGCGTATGCCTCGCGATTGAAGCGGCAGCACGCGGCCTCGGGCGCCGCCATGTTCACGTGGGAGATCGCCTCGTCATTGAAGCGGTTGCCGTCCTGGTTGACCCAAAGCGCGGGGCCGGACCCCGCGATGCCGTTGCCGCCGTTCAGCGCGCTCGAGTACGGTGCGGTCGCGTCGGAGCCGATCGCCTTGATGCCGATGAACGCCTGGTCGCAGGCATAGGGCAGGAAGTCCGCGGCGCCGACGGTCATCGCCATCTTGTAGCCGTCGCCCTCGACGGTGGGCATGCACATCGGGATCTTGTCATCGATGTTGTGCTGCTGCCAGCCCGCGCGGGCGAGCAGGTCGGGGTTGGCGCCGATGCCGCCCGAGGCGAGAATGACGGCCTTGGCGTTGACCCGCAGCTGCGCGCCCTTCTCGACGTCCTCGGCGTACACGCCCGAGACAGAGCCGTCGGGGTCCTGTGCCAGCAGGTACGCCTTGGTGTTCAGGCGAATCGTCGCGCCGGCGGCCTCGGCGGCCGCGACCATCGGGTCCACGTAGCACGAGCCGCCCATGGTCTCGTGGCCTTCCTCAAACCAGTGCATCGTCGAGAAGAGGCCGGTGTGGTAGTTGTCGACGACGCCGGAGAACAGGACGCCGTTGTCCTGGAGCCACGCGATGTTGTCGGCGGAGTTCTCGCACAGGTCAAGCCACAGCGAGCCGTCGCCGCGCCACTGGGACTCCTGCAGCTCGGCGTGGATGATCTCGGCAGGCTCGATGTGGATGCCCTGCTCCTCCTGCATCGTGGAGCCGATGGCAAACACGCCTTCCGTGCCGATGCCGTTGCCGCCTGCCATCGCGCCCTTCTCGAGGCACAGGACGCTCAGCCCGAGCTCGGCAGCCTGGACGGTCGCGGCGAGCCCGGAGATGCCGGCGCCAATGACGACAACGTCGCAATCGACGGTCTCGTCCACGCTCGTGGGCGCCGTCAGGCCGAAGTCGCGATCGGACGCGGGCTCGGCCGCGACCGCCGTGGACGCGCCTGCGGCGATGCCCGCCGCGCCCGCGACGCCGACTGCGGCACCCGCGACGAACGTGCGCCTGGAAACGTTTGCAAAGCTGTTCATGATGTCCCCCTCTTGCGTGTCCCCTGTAGATGCCAACGAGCTACAGGGCGCATCGTACTGTGGGGAGCAACTTGGTAGAAGGACAGCAGTGTTCGAACGACTGGCAGCGAATTGGCAGGTAGAGTGGCTGACGGGAATATCGATACATGCCGATTGTTAAGAATCGGGCACTATTCGCAGAGCAGCTCGCGCCAGCATGCCCGCAAGTTGGCATGCATGCGCGAGTACCACGTGTTGATGATCGCGGCGCTGTCGTCTGACGGCGTGTCGTAGTGCTGCGTGAAGCTCACGAGCTCCCGCTTGAGGCGACGGGCAAGCGCGCGGCCGTCGCGCGTGGGGGAGAGCGTGGTGCGCCTGCCGTCCGAGCCGTCCTGTGATACGACCACGAGGCCTCGCGCGACCAAGGCGCGCGTGCATGCCGACACGACGCTGCGCTGCACCATGAGGGCGTCGATGACGCTCGTGGTCGGAAGGTCGCCCGCGTCGTCGAGCAGGGCGAGGATGCCGAACTCGACCATCGTCACGTCGCCTGCCCGCCGAGCCACGCGCGCCCATCCGTCGCTCATCGCGCGCCAGTACACGACGTGGTCGATCGAGTAGAACCGCCTGTTCGCATGCGGCAGCGACAGGGGGCAGTCACGCCCGCGCAGCGCGGCGACGGATCGTTCGATCGTGCCGGACGCCATGAAGCGTGCGAACTCCTCGTCGGGGAGGTTCGCGCAGAGCTTCGTTTCCCAGATCTCGTCAAAGGCCTGCAGCGCCTCGGCCGTGAGCGTGCGACCCGTGCTGGTCAGGCGAAGCCTCATCTTGCGGTGGTCGTCAGGGTCGGAGAGCTTGCTGACGAGCCCGCGCGCCTCGAGGTCGGAGAGAATAGAGAGCATCGTCTTGCGCGAGAGCATGAGGTAGTCACGGAGGTCCTCAAGGCAGGGGGCGGGGTCGTCCGCCACCGCGAACAAGGTGAACAGCGTCGCAAAGCCGTCGTACGATAGCCCGAAGCGCTTGTTGGACATGCGTTTGATGACGCGACGATGGCCGAGCGTGCAGGCGGCCATGGGCATGCTGAAGCCGACGCGCTCGATTGACCCCATGGGCCCCCTCGCCCCCTCGTTGTTGCCGTGGTCGGGCCGCTCATGCGTTGACGGCGGAGGCGGAGCGTTGCGTCGACGACGCGAGAGGTACGCGAAGCCGTCGATGTCGAGCGGCCGCACCGGTACGTTTGAGTGGTCGGCCTCATAGCGCGCCTCCCTGGTGAAGCCGCCCGCACTTACATACAGCGAGTATAGCCGAGCGCGTGGCCTAGGTGCTTGGGCTGGATAAATGGCTGGAGGCAGGGCTTTCGCGCAAGGCTGGATGCAGAACAGCATCCGGGTCGGAGTAGCCATCATCCCAAGACGGTGTCGTGTACGGACTCGTGGCCATCTGGCGTCGTAGAAAAGGAGGGAGAGAAGCGCCCCGTGGGCAACCTCCCTCCCTGACATTCGCGTCTAGTATGCCCGCGCGACGTTCATCCCGCGGGGCGACGTATGCGCGCGGTCGCCTAGCAGCCGAAGGCGCCTGCGATCTCGTTCACGATGTCGGCCGCCGGGCGGATGCTCGTGATCAGGTTCACCGCGCGATCCATGCCAACGCCCCACTCGTCGATGTTGCCCGCGCTCATCGACGCCCAGAACTGCGCATTGGTGCCGTTGAACTGCGTGATCTCGTCATAGGTTGCACCCGAGCGCCACATGTCGATGGCCTTCTCGGAGAGGTCGTTCTTGATGCAGGGGACGAGGGAGTAGACCTCCCCTTTCAGCGAGGTGGGCATCGTGACCAGGTCCTCTGAGTGGGTCTGGACGATGATCTTCTTGGCCGCGTCGCAGCAGTTGCTCTCGTCGGTCGCGAGGAAGCGCGTGCCGCAGTACGCGCCCTCCGCGCCGACCGCCGCGCAGGCGGCGGCGGTGTCGTAGTTCACGATGCCGCCAGCTGCGAGCATGGGGATCTCGACGCCGCCGGCCTTGAACTCGCTGATCAACTGCGGGGCGGCGGTAGTGTTGTACGGCGCGCAGCCACCCGCGCCGAAGCCAACGGGGATGAGGATGTCGGCGCCGGCATCCTGGATCGCGAGCGCGCCCTCGAGGGTCGCGTTCAGCTGCTTGCAGAGCACGGTGAAGCCGTGGTCCTTCCAGAACGCGATGCTGTCAGGGCCAGCGGAGAATCCCTCGATTTCGAACCCATAGTCATGGGTGGGGAACTGCACGGTCCCAGCGCAGATGATCTTGACGCCGGCGTCCTTAAGCGCGGCGGCGGTGTCCTCGTCGGTGAGGAAGGACGAGACGGCGAAGGGCTTGCTGGTCAGGGCCTGAACCTCGGCGACCTGATCGATTGTGGTCATGGAGAGCACGCCCAGTCCGCCCGCCTCGCTGACGGCAGCGACGAGCTCGGCGTTGGTCATGTCGAACATGATGGCCTGGACGACGGGCTTCTGGATGCCAAGGATCTGGCAGACGCGATTCTTGGCGGGCTCCTCGGCATGCGCCGAGATGGTGGGCAGGACTGCGGCGGCAGTGGCCATGCTGCCGATCCTGAGCAGGCTGCGACGGGTGATGCTGGACATAACTCCCCCTTTATGTCTCCCCAGTCCAGTGGGCGTGTGGAGACGCTTGACGAACCTGCGGCAACGCCGCGTGACATTCACAGGCTAGACGCGGTGTCGGGCGTGGGGTAGGGAAGTCGATACCCACGCAGGGGAGAGAAAGATACCGGTATGAGACCGGGTATTGCCACATGCGTCGCATGTTGATCAACGGTTGCCGTTTGCGACACGCGGGCGTTACCTGTTCGCTTGTTTTGTGAGGGCGAGAATGAGCCCGGATCGGCCTGCGACGCCGAGCTTGTCATAGACGCGGCTTAGGGTGTTGCGCACGGTACTGAGCTGCAGACCGAGCATAGAGGCGGTCTCCTTGTTGGACTTGCCGCTGGCGACGAGCGTCGCGACGTCCCTTTCTCGAGGCGTCAGGGCACCCAGGGGATCAGAGGGAGCCGTCTGCATGCGATCCCTTCGCGCGCTTGTCCCGTCCCCTGTGGTCACTTGGGGTTGGACGATGGCCTCGCCGTCGGACGGCTGCGCAAAGCGGTAGTGTCCGAGCCTCCATGCGCGGATGAGCGTTCGCGGCTGCGAGACGGACTGGGCGAAGGATTCGAGATTTGCGACGATCCTCGCCTGCGTAAACGCCTCCAACGCGTCGAGCATGACGTTCATTCTGCGCGTATCGCCGATGGTGCGCTCCCAGATGAGCTCTGCGACGACACCCGCCTCGAACACGCACTGCTCCAGGAAGGCGTCGATGCCGTAGAGAAGCTCGAAGTGCTGCACGACGATGTCGCCTGTCATGTACTCGTACTCGCGCGGGTTCGGGCGGCACTCTTCGAGTTGCGTGACAAGTGAGGCGAGATTGCCCCTTGACCAGCGCTCGGAATCGCTGACGGGAATCTCTGAGTTGGCCGAGAAGGCATAGTCCTCGTGGTAGCGGAGCACGCACTCGCTGACGAGGTCGTCCATGTTGTCACGGATGAACGCCGCCAGCATACGCGCAATCTTGGGGTCGATCGTACGCTGGCTGGCAGTGATGTCGGTGCCCGGCATGACGTTAGCCCCCTTCCCCATTGTGATCATGACCTGCACGACGGGGCTGATTATATCGATCGCGGGTGCCGAGGTGGCCAGATGGAATGGGGACGATGCCACATCTGTGTCTGCGACCATGATGACGAGGCGACGTTTGCTGCGAGTGCGAGTGAGGGGGTTTGATGCCAGGCGACCTTGCGAGGCGATCGCATGGGTGGATTGGAGCTGTCCGAAAGTGCGCAAGAATCTTGACGGTAACCGAGCCATCTCTTGATGACGCTGGACTTGGAGAAGCCAAGGAGCGCAACCTCGAAAAAGCGGTCGGCGTGGA
>CACZRK010000054.1 GCA_902783515.1 uncultured Coriobacteriaceae bacterium
AGCCCGTCGGCGCCGAGCTCGCGCACGTTCCAGCAGCGCGGGCAGCGGTCGCCGGCCGCCTCGGCGACGGTCGCGCTCGGCTCCTCGCCCTCGGCGCAGGGCTCGATCCTCACCTCGGAGACGATGAAGAGCTCGGCGAGGTCAACTCCGCTCGCGACGAGCGCGTCGATGGTCGCGCGCGGCTCGCGCAGGGTCACGCTCGCCTGCTGGCTCTTGGAGACGCCGCCGTCGGCGCGCGCGTCCTCGATGGCCTTCGTCACGACGTCACGGGCCTGCAGCGCGGTCGCGTACGCCGCGGCGAGCGGCGCGGCCTGCGCGGCGGTCATCGGGCTGCGGTACCAGTCGAGCAGGGCGGCGTAGCGCCTGCCCTCGCGCAGGCTCTCGGGCATGTAGGCCAGCGCCTCGTCGCAGGTGAAGACGAGGATCGGCTGCAGGTCGTGCACGAGCATCGAGAGGATCTGCGCCAGCACCGTCTGCGCGCTGCGGCGCTCGCGCGAGGCGGGCGCCCCGCAGTACGTGCGGTCCTTCACGGCGTCCAGGTAGACGTTGGACAGGTCGGTCACGACGTACTCGTACAGCGTGCGGTAGACGGCGCTGAAGCGATAGCCGGCGTACGCCTCGCTCACGGCGTCGTGCACCTCGGTCATGCGCGCGAGGGCCATCGCGTCAAGCGGCAGCAGCTCGTCGAGGGCGACGCCGTCGGTCGCGGGGTCAAAGTCGTACAGCTCGGAGAGCAGGAAGCGGATCGTGTTGCGGAAGCGGCGGTACGCGTCGGAGGTGCGCGCGAGGATCGCCTTGTCGATGCTCACGTCGCTCGAGGAGTCGGTGGAGGCGACCCACAGGCGCAGCACGTCGGCGCCCAGCTCGTCGCAGACCTTGCCCGGGTCCACGGTGTTGCCGAGCGACTTGGACATCTTGCGGCCCTGGCCGTCCAGCACGAAGCCCTGGCTCACGACGCTCTTGAACGGCGGCACGCCGTAGGCGCCGATGGAGGTGAGCAGCGAGCTCTGGAACCAGCCGCGATGCTGGTCGCTGCCCTCCAGGTACATGTCGGCCGGGAAGCGAAGCTCCTCGCGCTGCTTGACGACGGCGGTGTGCGAGACGCCGGAGTCCCACCACACGTCCAGGATGTCGCTGTCGGCCTTCAGGTGACGGCCGCCGCACTTCGGGCACACGCACGCGTCGCCGAGGTACGACGAGGGGTCGTCGGTGAACCACGCGTCGGAGCCCTTGCGCTCAAAGAGGTCGATGACCGCGTCCAGCGTCGCGTCGTTCATGACCTTCTCGCCGCAGTCCGCGCACGTGAAGCTCGGGATCGGCACGCCCCAGCTGCGCTGGCGGGAGATGCACCAGTCAGGGCGCTGCTCGACCATGGAGCCGATGCGCTTGGACGCGTGCGCGGGGTACCACGTCACCTGCTCGTTGATCGCGCGCAGGGCCTCGTCGCGCAGGCCGGTCTTGTCCATGGACACGAACCACTGGTCGGTCGCGCGGAAGATGACCGGGTTCTTGCAGCGCCAGCAGTGCGGGTAGCTGTGGTCGATCGTGCGCTGCGCGATGAGCGTCCCGCGCGCGGCCAGCCAGTCGATGATGACCGGGTTCGCCTCGTCGGTGTCCAGGCCGCCGAAGGGGCCGCCCGTCCCGTACTCGTCGCCCTTGTAGAAGCGGCCGTCGTCGTCGACGGGCATCACGATCGGGATGCCGGCGCGCACGCCGTAGTTGTAGTCGTCCAGGCCGTGGCCGGGCGCGGTGTGCACGCAGCCGGTACCGTCGTCGGTGCCGACGTAGTCGGCGCACACGACACGGCAGGTCACGCCCTCAAAGATCGGGTGGCGATACGTGTTCTCGGCAAGCTCGGAGCCCTTGACGCGCCACGGCTGGCCGTCGGCGCCCACCACGAGCCTCGGCTCCCAGCCCGCGATCTCGCACACGGCGGCGACGCGCGCCTCGGCCATGATCGCGCAGCGGCCGTCATGCGCCACGGCCACGTAGTCGGCGTCGGGGTGCACGAACACGCCGGCGTTCGCCGGCAGCGTCCAGGGGGTCGTCGTCCAGATGGCGACGTCGACGGGCCCGTCAAAGCCCTCGAGGCCGGCGGGACGCGAGGTCAGCTCGAACGCGACGAAGATGGACGGGCTCGTCTCGGGCCCGTACTCGATCTCCGCCTCGGCCAGCGCGGTGTGGCAGTGCTTGCACCAGTGCACCGGCTTGTGACCGCGGTAAATCGCGCCCTTGTCGAAGATCGCCTTGAAGATCTTGATGTCGGCGGCGTCGTACTCGTGCGTGTACGTGAGGTACGGGTGGTCCCAGTCGGCGAGCACGCCGAGGCGCTTGAAGCCGTTGCGCTGCACGTCGATGTTCTTGACGGCGTACTCGCGGCAGAGCTGGCGGATCTGCTCCACGGGCGTCTCGCGGAAGCGCTTCGTGCCCAGCTCGCTCTCCACCTTGTGCTCGATGGGCTGGCCATGGCAGTCCCAGCCGGGGACGTATGGCGTCTGCTTGCCCTGCATGGACCAGTAGCGCAGGATGATGTCCTTGGAGATCTTGTTCAGCGCGTGGCCGCAGTGGATGGGGCCGTTCGCATAGGGCGGGCCGTCGTGGAGGATGAACGTGTCGTGACCCTCGTTCTTCTTCAGCTCCTGGCCGTACACGTCGTTGTCAAGCCACTCCTGCAGGCGCGCCGGTTCGCGCGTGGCCAGGCTCGCGCGCATCGCGAAGTCGGTGCGCGGCAGGTTCATCGTGCTCTTGTAGCTGTTCGCCACCCTTGCCTCCCGTGTCATGGCGTCGCGCGATGGCGCGGCGCCGTCCGTCCCTTGGGCGCATGCGCGTCCCGTGCCTCGGTCGTCCGCATGAAAAAGCGCCTCACCCGCGTGCGGGCGAGGCGCTCCAGGAAATCCCGCGCATGCGCGCGGGCCGCATAGGCATGCCTGTTGGTCACCCAGCGAGCGGAGTCCCGCCGTACTCGGCTGGCCGATGACGGCGGCCATTCCGTCAGCGCCTACTGGCGGCTCGCGCCACGTTCGGGCTGCGACTCCAGGGTGATGTTCTCCGGCGCGCGAACGCGGGCTCCCACCGTCCCCGCTCTCTCGTGAGCGCGTGTGCCGGGTACTCGTCCCCTTCAACGTCTTTCTACGGGCGCATCATACTCGCGCGGCGCCCGCCGGACGGCGCCGGCCGGCCGTTTCCCCCGCCCCGTCGCACGTTCACCACAGATCGGCGGGGCATTCCCGCACGCAGGCGTCGGCACGGTCGCGCACGCCCGTTCCGAGCGGTCTCATGAGTGCCGCCGCCGGTCGCATCAGACGCCGGGATTTGGGTATCTCTACCCCAACGGATGTCCGGCGCCCGGCGCGTCCCGCGCGCGCACCGCGGGACGTCGCCCCGCGCCGCCGACACCAGTCACCAGACGAAAGGACGTTCCATGGAGATGAACGAGAATAAGAAGCGGAGGGCGATGATCATTTACGTGATCATCGGCATCCTCATCCTTCTTGTGCTCAACACGGTCGTCGCGCCGCGCGTCACGCAGCCCAAGGTGGAGTCCGTCGCCTACACCGACATGACCAAGATGGTCGACGCCGGCGAGGTCGACACCTTCAACTACAACATCTCGACCGGCGAGATCACGTTCTCCGCCAACATCGGCGGCACGGAGCGCTACTTCTCCACCTCGTACTGGCCCAACGACACTGAGCTGCTCTCGCGCCTCGAGTCCTCCGGCGCGAAGGCGTCCACCCAGGTCGTGAACCAGTCCAACGCCACGCTGCTGATCTACCTGCTCACGTTCTTCCTCCCGATCATCCTGCTCATCTGGTTCGGCTGGTGGATGAACCGCAGGCTCAAGAAGCAGTTCGGCGACGACAACCCGTCCATGAGCTTCGGCGGCTTCGGGCAGGGGCTGGGGCGCTCCGGCGCGAAGATCGTCGCCGACAAGGAGACCGGCGTCACGTTCAGCGACGTCGCCGGGCAGGACGAGGCCAAGCAGGCGCTGACCGAGATCGTCGACTTCCTCGACCGCCCCGAGCGCTACGAGGAGATCGGCGCCAAGCTGCCCCGCGGCGCCCTGCTCGTGGGCCCTCCCGGCACCGGCAAGACCCTGCTCGCCAAGGCGGTCGCCGGCGAGGCGCACGTCCCGTTCTTCTCCATCTCCGGCTCCGAGTTCGTGGAGATGTTCGTCGGGCGTGGCGCGGCCAAGGTGCGCGACCTGTTCAAGCAGGCGAAGGAGAAGGCGCCCAGCGTCGCCTCCACCGCCGAGATCGACACGATCGGCAAGCGCCGCGACACCGCCGGCTTCACGAGCAACGACGAGCGCGAGCAGACGCTCAACCAGCTGCTGACCGAGATGGACGGCTTTGACAACCACAAGGGCATCGTCGTGCTCGGCGCGACGAACCGGCCCGAGACCTTGGACCCCGCCCTGCTGCGCCCCGGCCGCTTTGACCGTCGCATCCCGGTCGAGCGCCCCGACCTCGCGGGCCGCACCGCCATCCTCAAGCTCCACGCCAAGAACGTGAAGATGAGCGGCCCCATCGACTTCGGCGTGATCGCGCGGTCCACGTCGGGCGCCTCGGGCGCCGACCTCGCCAACATCGTGAACGAGGCCGCGCTGCGCGCCGTCCGCGAGGGGCGCAAGGGCATCATCCAGGACGACCTGCAGGAGTCGGTGGAGGTCGTCATCGCGGGCCAGCAGCGCAAGAGCATGGTGCTGTCCGAGGAGGAGAAGAAGATCGTCTCCTACCACGAGATCGGCCACGCGCTCGTCGCGGCCAAGCAGAAGGGCACCGCGCCGGTCACCAAGATCACCATCGTGCCGCGCACCTCGGGCGCACTCGGCTACACGATGCAGGTGGAGGAGGACGAGAAGTTCCTGACCACGCGCGACGAGGCCCTGGAGCAGCTCGCGACGCTGTGCGGCGGCCGCTCCGCCGAGGAGGTCGTCTTCGGGACGATGACCACCGGCGCCGCCAACGACATCGAGAAGGCGACGAAGCTCGCGCGCAACATGATCACGCGCTTCGGCATGTCCGAGGAGTTCGGCATGGTCGCGCTCGGCACCGTCAACAACCCCTACCTGAACAGCGACACGTCCCTCACGTGCTCCGACGGCACCGCGGAGAAGGTGGACCAGGCGGTCGTCGCGCTCGTGGAGTCCGCGCACCAGAAGGCGCTGACCATCCTGCGCGAGAACAAGTTCAAGCTTCACGAGCTTGCCGCGTATCTCATGAAGAAGGAGAGCATCTCCGGTGACGAGTTCATGCGGATCCTGAACGACACGGGCGCGGCGGGTACCATGGGTGACACCGGCGACGCATCCGCGCACGCCGGCGGAAACGCGCAGGGCTAGTCCAGGGAGCAGGCAGTTGAGGTACGGCGCCCATTTCGCAGACGAGACGTCAGAGCAGCAGGCTCAGCCAACCTACCGAGGCCGCAGGATCGCAGGCATCGTCGCCGGCGCGATCCTGGGCCTCGGCCTCGTCACGTACCTCGTCGGCTGCGTCTACTTCTCGGGACACCTCTGGCCGAACACCACCGCCGGTGACGTGAACCTCTCCCTCATGACCGCGGCGAGCGCGCGAGAGGCCGTCGAGGACGAGGCGATCGACCGCACGATTCGCGTCACCGGGCAGGGCGTGGACGAGACGCTCAGCTCCGACGAGGCCGGCATCAAGGTGGACGCCAACGAGGCCGTCCACCTCATGCAGTCCGAGGTGTCCGTCTGGCAGTGGCCGCTGCGCGTCCTGCAGTCGCATGACGTGACGTCGGCCGTCGAGACCACCTACGACGTGGACGAGCTGCGCGCGGCGGTCGAGCGCATGCTCGCGCCCTACAACGCGGTCGCCACCGAACCCGTGAACGCGTCCGTCGGCTTTGACGTCGCGTCGGGCACGTTCTTCGTCAACCCCGGGAGCACCGGCACGAAGCTTGACGCGGAGAAGGTCACCCAGGCGGTGCTCTCCGCGCTGCGTGCTGACAGCGCCGTCGCCACGCTCGCCAGCGACGTCCTCGTCCCCCAGACCGTGACCGCCGACGACCCGAGCCTTCGCGCCGCCGTCGCGAAGGCGAACGACTACGTGCGCACGAACGTGACGCTCACGCTCGCGGGCGCCCAGGTCGCGACGCTGAACGCGTCCGTCGTCAAGGACTGGGTCTCGTTCGGCGACGACCTCTCGGTGAGCCTGAGCGACGACGCGATGGCCGCCTGGGTCGACTCCGTGGAGAAGGCAGTGGACGACGTGGGCGGCACCCACACCTACACGCGCCCCGACGGCAAGGTGGGCACCGTCACCGGCGGCACGTACGGCTGGGTCTCCGACGGGGAGGCCCTGGAGGAGATGGTGGAGCAGAACGTCGCCGACGGCTTCGTCGGCACCGAGGAGATCCCCTGCAAGCAGACGGCCGCGGTCTACGCCCCCGGCGCCCAGGAGTGGGGGCCTCGCTACATCGACGTGGACCTCACCGAGCAGCACCTGCGCTTCTACGACAGCGACGGCACGCTGCTGGTGGAGTCCGACATCATCTCCGGCGCGCCTGGGAACGACACGCCCACCGGCGTCTACGTGTGCAACGCCAAGGGCACGAACGTGACGCTCGTCGGCCTGCCCGACGCCAGCGGCAACCCCTCGTACCGCACGCCGGTCAGCTACTGGATGCCGTTCGTCGGCAACGCCGTCGGCCTGCATGACGCGACGTGGCAGCCTGCGTTCGGCGGCACCCTCTACGAGCAGGGCTACGGCAGCCACGGCTGCGTGAACCTGCCCTACGACGTGGCGCAGGAGATCTACGGCCTCATCAACGTCGGCGACGTCGTGATCACGCACAACTAGGGCCGCGAGGGCCCGCGGCGGCACGAGACGCGCGGCCTGCGGGTGCCTGACCCGACCCGCTTGGGGTGCGTCAGTGACAAAGGGGCGCGACGCGCAGCTCGCGCGTCGCGCCCCTTTGACGCTCCCCTGCCGTGACCGCTGCCGCTACTTGAACATGTCGCGCATCATGCGCTGCATCTCCGCCTGAGAGGCGACGTCGCCGAGGCCGCCGAGGCCACCCATCATGCGCCGCGCGCGCTTGCTCATGCGGCCGCCCTTGCCCTTCGCGTCGCCGACCTGCGCGCGCATCTTGCCCATCATCTTGTTGATCTGGTTGAACTGCTTGATGAGCGCGTTCACGTCGTAGACCTCCACGCCGGCGCCGCGCGCGATCCTGGCACGGCGGCTGCCGTTGATGATCTGCGGCTTGGCGCGCTCCTCCTTGGTCATGGACATGATGATGGCCTCGGTGCGCTTCGTCATGCGCTCGTCGATCTGCCCGCCGGCCTTGTCCAGCAGGCGGTCGCCACCCGGCAGCGACGAGATGATGGACGCGAAGCCGCCGAGCTTCTCGATGGACTTGAGCTGCGCGAGGAAGTCGTCAAACGTCATGCCGCGCTGCAGCATGCGCGCCGCGGCCTCGGCCTGCTCCTCGTCGGCCTGCGCCGAGACCTTCTCGATGACCGAGACCATGTCGCCCATGCCGAGGATGCGCCGCGCCATGCGGTCGGGATGGAAGACCTCAAAGGCGTCGGGCTTCTCGCCGGTGGAGATGAACTTGATCGGCTTGCCGGTCACGCTGCGCACCGACAGGGCGCCGCCGCCGCGGGCGTCGCCGTCGAGCTTCGTCATGATGACGCCGTCAAAGTCCACGCGCTCGGCGAACGCCGTGACGACGTTCACGATGTCCTGGCCGGTCATGGAGTCAACGACCATGAGGATCTGGTCGGGCTTCACGGCGGCCTTGATGTCGGCGGCCTCCTGCATCATGGCCTCGTCAACCTGCAGGCGGCCGGCCGTGTCCACGATCACGATGTCCTTCATGCCGTCCACGGCGGCGCGCACGGCGTCGCGGGCGATCTGGACCGGGTGCTGGCCGTCGCCGCGGAACACCTTCACGCCGAGCTCGTTGCCGAGCGTCTCCAGCTGGTCGGCGGCGGCGGGGCGATAGACGTCGCACGCGGCGAGCAGCGGCGCGTGGCCCTGCGCCTTCAGCAGGTTCGCGAGCTTCGCCGCGGCCGTCGTCTTGCCCGAGCCCTGCAGGCCGACGAGCATGATGACGTTCGGGATGCGGCTCGTGAGCACGAGCTTGCTCTCCGTGGTGCCGAGCAGGTCGGTGAGCTCCTCCAGCACGATCTTCACGACGTTCTGGGCTGGCGTCAGCGACTCGAGGACCTCGGAGGTCAGGCAGCGCTCCTTCGTCTTGGCGACGAAGTCCTTCACGACCTTGAAGTTCACGTCGGCCTCGAGCAGCGCCATGCGCACCTCGCGCATCGCGGTGTCGATGTCCGCCTCGGTGAGGCGGCCCTTGCTGCGCAGGCCCTCAAAGGTGTCCTGCAGGCGGTTGGACAGGTTTCCGAAGACAGCCATGGCGATCCTATTCCTCGTTGTCGTCGACGCCGGTGATCAGGGCGCGGGAGAACTCCTCCGCGTCAAACGGCTGCAGGTCGGAGATGGCCTCGCCCACGCCGATGCCCAGCACGGGCAGCCCCAGGTCGTGCGAGATCGCCAGCGCGATCCCGCCCTTCGCCGTGCCGTCCAGCTTCGTCATGATCACGCCGTCAACGCCGAGCGCCTCGTTGAACTCCTTGGCCTGCGACAGGCCGTTCTGGCCGGTCGTGGCGTCGATGACCAGCACGACGCGCACGGGGCACGTCGCGCGCTTGCGCGTGACCTGCACGACCTTCTGCAGCTCGCGCATGAGGTCCGCGGAGGTGTGCAGCCTGCCGGCCGTGTCAATGAGGATGAGGTCGGCGCCCTCGCGCTCGGCGGCGTCGATCGTGTCGTAGCACACGCTCGCCGGGTCGCTGCCGCGCGTCCGCTCCACCACGCGCACGTCGGCGCGCCGGCCCCACACGTCCAGCTGCTCGATCGCGGCGGCGCGGAACGTGTCGGCGCTTCCGATGATGGGGTGCCGGCCGCGCGCCTTGGCGGCCGAGGCGATCTTACCGACCGTCGTCGTCTTGCCCGCCCCGTTCACGCCCACGAACAGCACGCAGCTCGGGCGCTCGTCAAGAATCGCGTAGTCGCCGGTCGTGAACGCCTCGGCGAGCAGCCCGACGAGCGCCTCCTTCACCTCGGCGAGGCCGGTCAGACCCTCGCGCTGCGACTGCTCGCGCAGGCGCGACGTGACCTCCTCTGCGGCGCCGACGCCGATGTCGGCCATGATGAGCGTGGCCTCCAGGTCGTCCCAGAACTCGGGGCCGACCTGCGGGCCGATCTCGAACAGGACGTTCAGCTCGCCCGTGATCTTCTTCCTCGTCTTGCTGAGACCCTCGGAGAGTCGCTTCAACCAACCCATGCGTATCCTTTCGCAGAGCGCGGGACCCGACGCCACGAGGGCGCGGGAGGCGCGCGGCACGTTCTCGTCCGTAAGTATGCCCCAAAGTATGCCCCATGGCGGGACGGCGCGTCGCCTCGCTACCGCGCGGGCACGACTTTCACGCCGCCCTGCCCGTCATGCAGCAGCCGCTGCGAGACGACGTGGCTGACGCCGTCGGCGTGCATGGACACGCCGTAGAGCACGTCGGCCTTCTCCATCGTGCGCCGCTGGTGGGAGATGACCACGAGCTGCGTCGACGCGCGCAGGACGTCCAGAGCGTCCAGCAGGCGGTCCAGGTTGGAGTCGTCAAGCGCCGCCTCCACCTCGTCCAGCACGTAGAACGGCACGGCGCGCGTGCGGTACACGGCGAACAGCAGGCCGAGCGCCGTCAGCGACCGCTCGCCGCCGGAGAGCAGCGACATCTTGGTCACGCGCTTGCCGCGCGGCTGCGCGATGACCTCCACGCCCGTCTCGGCGGGGTGCTCGGGGTCCGTGAGCTCAAGATGGCCCGAGCCGCCCGGGAACAGCGCCGCGAAGATGGTCGCGAAGTTCTCGTTCACCTGCGCGAAGGTGTCCAGGAAGCCCTGGCGCATCTTGCGGTCGATGGCCGCCATGATCTTGGTGAGGGCGGCCTTCGCCTCGTGCAGGTCGGCGACCTGCGCGCTCACGTAGTCGTGGCGCTCCTTGACGCGCGCGTACTCCTGGAAGGCGACCTGGTTCACGGGGCCGAGCGCCTCGATCTGCGCGCGCGCCTGCGCGAGCTCGCGCTCGTCGGCCTCGCGGTCCTGCGGCGCCGGCAGCTTGACGGCCTCCTCAAGCACGACGCCGCGGTGCGCGGTGATCGCGGAGATGGCGTTGTTGACCTGCACCTCCAGGCGCCCCTTGGCGACCTTCGCGGCGGAGACCTCCTCCAGCGCGGCGGCGTGCTCGGACTGCGCCCTCGTGACCGCCCCGCGCGCCTCGTCCATCGTGCCCCGCAGGCTGCTTGAGTCCGACTCAGCCAGGCTCACGCGGTCCGTCAGCACGGCGAGCCGCCCTTTGGTCTCGGAGACGAGGGCGTCGAGCAGCTCGTGGAGCGGCTGCACGCGCAGGCGCATGACCTCCAGCGCCTCCAGCGTCTGCAGGCTCACCTCCGCCTCGTGCTGGCTGTCCCGCACGTCGCGCGACAGGGCGTTGTGGCGCGCGTCAAGGTTGCGGACCTTCTCCTGCAGGCGCGCGCTGCGAATCTGGCACTCCCCGCCCTCGTCACGCGCCTCGCGGTCCTCGCGGCGGATGGCGTCCAGGGACGCGTCAACCTGCGCGGCCTCGTCGTTCGCTTCGCCCATGCGCCCCTCGGCCTCGGCGATCGCCGCCTTGTGCCGCTCGACGTCGCGCGCCGACGCCTCGGTCGTCTCCGCGATCTGCGCGCGCTGGCGCGTGACGCG
>CACZRK010000055.1 GCA_902783515.1 uncultured Coriobacteriaceae bacterium
CAACGTCCGGTATGGCGAAACGTACCCGATGAGCGTGCTGGACGTGTACCGCAGCCCCACCGCCTCGCCCGACACGGCGACGTTCGTCTACGTGCATGGCGGCGGGTACGTCTTCGGCGACAAGGAGTTCGGCGACCCGACGGGCGAGGCGGGCGGGTTCGCCTTCTACCTGAAGAGCCTGTGCGACGCGGGCTACAACGTGGTGAGCGTCGACTACGCGGAGGCGCCCGAGTACCGCTATCCGACGCCGCTGCGGCAGCTGACGCAGGCCGTCGCCTATCTGCAGGGTCACGCGGACGAGCTCGGGCTCAACATGGGTGCCGCCGTGTTCGCCGGCGGCAGCGCCGGCGGCAACGTCATCGGTCAGTTCGTTGACGCGCAGACCAACGGCGCGTACGCAGAGCAGGTCGGCGTGCCGCAGCTGCTTGCGCCCGACCAGATCAAGGCGGTCTGCTTCAACTGCGCCCTGCTCGACAACGCGCGATACAGCAACGTGGGGACCAGCCTGCTGGACGTGCTGTTCGACTACCCCTGTGACCTGCTGCTGCGTTCCTACTTCGGGGTGAACGAGCCTGAGCTGACGGGGCTGCTTGACGAGACGAACGTGATCGCGCACGTCACGGCGGACTTCCCGCCCACGTACATAGATGACGGGACGCGCTATACGTTTGACGAGCAGGCACGCGATCTCGCGGCGCGCCTGGGGCAGCTCGGCGTGGACTGCGAGCTGCGCATCTTTGAGGGCGAGGGCCATAGCTTTGACACGAGCGCGGGGGAGGCGGCCGCGCAGAACGTCGCCGCGCAGATCGCGTTCGTCGACCGGTACGCGAAGGCGTCGTCCTGACCGTTGCCGGAACCGACCATTGCCGGCGCCGTGGGAGTCGGCGCCCGCCCGCCCTGGCATCGCCCGGGAGCTCGCGATTGCCGCGCTCGTGGAGGCACGCAGGATCACCCCGGCGCGGTGTACCGTGACGCCCATCGCGGGGCATAGACCCCTCAGCGCGGGATGCGCACGGGCGTGCGCGGGCGCATGTGGGAGCGCAGACGCGCGAGCGCGTGCATGTGCTCGATGCGTGCGGCAGGAATCGGCACGGGAGGGGCGGATCATGGACGTTCAGATCAAGCGGGTGTACGAGCAGGCGGCGCCGGACGACGGGTATCGCATCCTCGTCGATCGCCTCTGGCCGCGTGGGATGCGCAAGGAGGACCTCGCCTTTGACGCGTGGGCGAAGGTGCTTGCGCCGTCGACCGAGGCGCGCAAGGCGTTCGGCCACAAGGCGGAGAACTTCGACGCGTTCCGCGCGCGGTATCGGATGGAGCTGGATGACAGCCCGGAGGCGTCCGAATTCGTCGACGGCCTGCGCGCCCTTTCGCCGCAGCCGTCGCGCGTGACGCTGCTCTATGCCGCGAAGGACCCGCAGATCAACCACGCGGTGATCCTGGCGGCGTGGCTGCGCGAGCAACTGGGTGCTACCGGCGATGCTACCGGGCGCAACACGAGTGCGCCGCGGCAGGCCGACGTCTAGAGCGGGGCGCGCGTCATGGTGCGCCGTCCGGTGGCATGACGTGCAGAGGCCGTGGCGTGCGTCACATTCCTGCAGCTCATGGGCGTATCGACGCAAGCGTTCAGATTCCATGCGCCGGCGTTGAGTTTGGGCAGCGGCGTTTAGATCGCGTTCAGACGGCGTTCTCAACGATTTTGGACGATGCGCCGGCGACGGTCGGATCGTAGCGTGAGGGTCGCAACGTCCTCGTGGCGCGTCAGACGGCGTGCCACTCAAGAAAGGAACGTGACCTTATGGCACGCATGAACGAGCACACGATGTCCCGTCGCAACTTCGTCGCCGCGAGCGGCCTGGTCGCCGGCACGGTCGCGCTGAGCGCCGCCGCCTCCGGCGCGAGCGCCGCTGAGAAGAGCGCCGCGGGCGACGCGAGCGCCGCCGCCGACGCGAAGGCGTCCGGCAAGACGACGGTCGGCTACGACGGCACCGGCGTCATGCCGTGGCTGGGCGAGAAGCCCGCGATCACGGACGCCGACGTGGAGGAGACGCTGGACTGCGACGTCCTCGTCATCGGTCTGGGCGCCGCCGGCGTGCCCGCCGCCCGCGCGGCAGCGGAGGCCGGTGCGAAGGTCGTCGCCTTCGAGGCCTCGTCGCACCTGAACTCCGTCTCCAGCGACATGGCGATCCTCGGCGGCGAGACGCAGGCCAAGTGGGGCCGTGGCGACGGCTACATGGACAAGAAGGCCATCGTCAACATGCACATGGGCGAGTGCAGCCACCACTGCAGCTACGACATCATCAAGCGCTGGGCCGACGACTCCGGCGCGACGCTCGACTGGTTCATCAAGCCCTCCACGGACCTGTATATCTGCAGCGAGTCCTATGAGGACGTCCCCGAGGACAAGCAGGCCAACTACCTGTACCCGTACTTCCTGCCGATGCCCGAGCACTACGACTACACCAAGGAGGACATGCCCTGCTACCCGACCTCGGTCGGCTTCAGCAGCCTGCTCACGGTCGAGAAGCAGAACCTCCAGGTCGCCATCGACGCCGGCGCCGACATCCGCTACAGCACGAAGGGCGTCGAGCTCATCCAGGACGCCGACGGCTCCGTGATCGGCGCCTACGGCCAGGCGGCCGGCTCCGACAAGTACATCAAGGTCAACGCGAAGGGCGTCGTCATCGCCACGGGCGACTACCTGATGAACGAGGACATGATGAAGTACTTCGCGCCGGAGTGCATCGAGAACGGCATCAAGACGCTCTCGGTCGACCTGGACGACGACGGCAACTACACGAACGTGGGCGACGGCCACAAGATGGGCGCCTGGGCGGGCGCCGCGATCGAGCAGTGGCACGCCCCGATGATCCACCACATGGGCGGCGGCGCCGGCGCCGACGGCCGTGGCGTCATCGGCAACAACGGCTACCTGTGGCTGAACCTGGACGGCGAGCGCTTCATGAACGAGGACATCGCCGGCCAGCAGCTGGAGAACCAGGTGGAGCGCCAGCGCGAGCGCAAGGCGTACCAGTTCTTTGACGCCTCGTGGCCCGAGCAGCTGGAGTACTTCCCGGCCGCCCACGGCGTCGCGTGCTACTACCGCGACGAGCCGCTGCCCGACTACACCGCCAGTGGCCTGAAGATCAACGTGCGCACGCCCGAGGACATCCAGAGCGCCGTCGACGACGGCCGCTGCCTGAAGGCCGACACCATCGACGAGCTGCTCGCGCAGATTGACGGCATGGACGTGGAGACGGCCAAGGCGAGCATCGAGCACTACAACGAGCTGTGCGAGGCCGGCGAGGACACCGACTTCTTCAAGAGCTCCCAGCGTCTGTTCGCCCTCAAGAACCCGCCGTTCTACGCCGCGGAGTGCGGCTGCGCGCTGACGCTCGCGAACCTGGGCGGCCTGGAGTCCGACGCCGACTGCCACGTGTACAGCACGGACCGCACGATCATCAAGGGCCTGTACGTCTGCGGTGCCCCGCAGGGCGGCCGCTTCAACGTCCAGTACCCGATCTCCCTGAAGGGCCTCTCGTGCGCCATGTGCACGACCTTCGGCAAGATCGCCGGCGAGAACGCCGCCGCCGGCAAGTAAGCGGCACGGCACCCGCCCGCACCTCTTCAGAGGCGTCACAACAGCGGCCCGGCCTTCTCGACGCGAGCGATATCGCGGTCGAGAAGGCCGGGCTGCGTGTGTGACGCTCGCGTGCGCGGGCGTGCGTGCACGCGCGTGACGCCGTCCCTACGCCTGCGCGCCCCAGACGCGGTCGGCGATGCGTCTGACCAGCGCGACCTTGGCCCACTGCTCGTCCTCGGTGAGGACGTTGCCCTCCTCGGTGGAGGAGAAGCCGCACTGCGTGGAGAGCCGCAGGTGGTCCAGCGGCACGTAGCCCGCGGCCTCGTGGATGCGCTCGATCACGGCGTCCTCGTCCTCCAGCTCGGGGAACTTGGAGGTCACGAGGCCGAGCACGACGATGCGGCCACGGGCGCCCGCCTCGACGAGCGGCGTGAAGTCGCCTGAGCGGTCGGAGTCGTACTCCAGGAAGAAGCCGTCGTAGTTCGCGGCGAACAGCGTCGCGGCGACCGGGGCGTAGCCGCCCGACGAGAACCACGTGGAGCGGAAGTTGCCGCGGCAGACGTGCGTCGTGACGGTCATGTCCGCAGGCTTTGCCTCCAGGATGCGGTTGATCGCCGCGACGTAGGCGCGCCCGATCTCATCGACGTCAATGCCCTGCGCCGCATAGGCGGCACGCTTGTCGGCGTCGCAGAACTCGCCCCAGCTCGTGTCGTCAAACTGCAGGTAGCGGCAGCCGAGGTCGTAGAACGCGCGGATCGCGTCCTGGTAGGTTGTCACGATGTCGTCAAAGAGGACGGACTCGTCGCGATAGCGATCGATCGGCTCGTAGGTCGCCTTGCCGCGCACGCAGGGGATGAGGTGCAGCATCGACGGCGCGGGAATCGTCATCTTGGTGGGCGTGTCGCCCGCGATCTCGCGCAGGCGCGCGTACTGCGCGAGGAAGGGGTGGTCGCCGAACCCGATGCGGCCGGTGAAGCGCAGCTGGGCGCCCTTCGGCTTGGGACCCTTGAAGTCCACCGACCACGTGCTCGCGTCGACGTGCTCAACGCCCTGCAGCCCCTCCAGGAAGTCCAGGTGCCACATCGTGCGCCGGAACTCGCCGTCGGTGACCGCCGTGATGCCCGCCGCGCGCTCCTTGGCGACGAGGTCGGCGATGGCGGCGTCCTCGGCCGCGGTGAGCTCGTCGCGCGTGATCGCGCCGGCGGCGAAGTCTGCGCGCGCCTGTCTGAGCGCGGCGGGCCGCAGGAAGCTGCCGACGATGTCGCAGGCGTACGGCGGGGTAACGAGCGCGGTCACAGGCGCCGAGCCCTGGGCGGGCGTCGGGCTGGGGGAGGCGGTCGTGGTCATGTGCGTCGATCCTTTCGGGGAATGGCGGGGCGCGGGGACGCGGGCATGCCCTGGGGCACGGACATGCGCGAGTCGCGACGGGCCCCGCTCGTGTGATGGCGTTGGTGCACGTGCCACGATGCCACGACCTTCCGTCATTGTGAAATACAGGTTTGCTAGAAGTCGGTATAGACGACATGCATAGCCGTTGGCAGGCGACCGTCAGATCCGCGCGCCCGAGCGTCAGGTCTGCGTGCGCACCCGTCAGGTCTGCGTGCGCGATCGTCAGGACGCCGCGCGCGGCCAGGCACCATCACCGGCGCGTCACGGAGATGCGCTACCGTGCGTGACCCCGGCGCGCGGCGAGCCGCCGACGGGACCACCGACGGGAGGGCGATCACATGGCGGAGCGGGACGAC
>CACZRK010000056.1 GCA_902783515.1 uncultured Coriobacteriaceae bacterium
ACTCTCCCGACGCGCACCGCGGCCTCGCGCGGATGTACGAGGCCGACCCGCGCTTCGCGGCCTACTACGACGCCGCGGCGCCGGGCGGGGCGCAGGTCATCTGCGCCGCGATCGACGCGTGGTGCGGCAGGATCTAGCGAGCGGGCAGGCGGCGCGCAGCGCGGCGGGTGCGGCGGGCGCGTGGCGTGTCGGGCGCGCGGCGCGGGGCGCGGCGGGACGGATCGCCTACGCGAACCGCAGCACGTTGTCCCGCCCGCCCTCCTCGACGTCATGGACAGGATGGCTGGGATGGCCGCCCGGGCGGTCCGGCTCGGTGCGACGCGGCAGGGGCCGGGCGAACGCGCAGGACCTGAGCGTGCCGTCGGGCATGACCATGTCGGGCGTGCACCGCTGCGCCCGCTCGTTCAGAAGGGCGTGGATGAGCCCCTTGGTCTGCATGATCGCCGGCCGGGTGTCATCCTTGCGGAAGATGGCGTAGTACGTGACGGCAAGCCGGTCGTCATCCACGTTTAGCCGCACGGCGCCGGACTGGTCGTCGACGGCGAACCCGTGCGCGTTGCACAGGCCCTCCTCGATCGGCATGATCTCGTAGTCGGCGAGCGTGCCGATGTGCCGCGGGAAGTCCAGGAAGTCGTCGATGATGACGGACTCTATGTCGCGCGGGTCATACCCGGCGTTCACGAACGGCCGCGTGAGGATGTCAAAGCACGTCTGGTAGACCTCGAACGCGAGGAGCGAGCAGCGGCGCAGGTCGTCAAAGGTCACGCGCTTCTTGCGCGCCAGCGGGTTGTCGGCGGACGCGACGATGGTAAGCGGCTCCCTGAAGAGCTTGATGACGTCAAACTCCTTCAGGCACGGCATGTCGTCCGGAACGATCTCGATGAGGAAGTCCGCGCTCTTGTTCCGCAGCGTCGTGAACGCCGCGGGGCAGTCCGACGAGTTGTCCAGGCTGCGCGTGAACCGATACGAGTAGCTGACGGGCAGCCGGTCGCGCGCCGCGCGGGTCGTCATGAGCGAGATGAAGCGGGCGAACGCCGGCTCGATCGTGCTGCCGGTCACGGAGAGGGTCGTCACCTGGCTGAGCTCCGCGCTGCGCACCTCGCCGATCGTCGAGTGCATGCCGCGCACCAGGCCCTCGGCGTTCTTGTAGAACACCTTGCCCGCCGTGGTGAGCCTGATGCTGTTCGGCGTGCGGTCAAAGAGCCTGACCTTCAGCTCGCGCTCGAGCTCGGAGATGTGCCTGCTCAGCGTGGACTGGCTGATGTGCAGAGACCGGGCGGTCGCCGTGAAGCTCAGGCTGTTCGCGAGCTCCACGAACTCCGCCAGCGCATTGAAGTCCATGTGTGGTACCCCCTTAGCTTCCCCTGGGGGCAAGTATACGAAGACGAGGTGCGCGGGGCGATACCCATCGCGTACGTATCGTGCCACAGGGCTATGCATGATGCGGATAGCGCAGGCAGATGGTCCCGTAATCGCAGATGTGTCCCATCCGCAGCGCGGATGGCACCCGCGCTCTGACGACGTCCCGCGCACCGGCGCGCGCATCGCGCCCCCCGGAAAGTCTCATTTCCCCCTTCCGCCGGAACCGACGTACCGTGAGCGCCGACATCAGCAAGGGGCGGGGCGACGCCGGCACGCCACGGCGTCGCCCACCATGGACGAAGGGGGATTCGTCATGACCATCAGGAAGTCCGCTCTTGTACCCTCGCTCTCGCGCCGCCAGGTCGTGGGCGGCATGCTCGCGGCCGCGGCAGCGGCAACGCTGCACTTCGGCGGCGCCAGCGCGTACGCGGCGCAGGCGGCCTCGAGCACCGGCGACGCGAGCGGCGCCGCGCCCAAGGACGGCACGTACACGGCGTCCGCCACGGGCATGAACGACGCCGTGGAGGTCCAGGTCACCATCGCCGGCGGCAAGATCGCCGACGTGCAGGTGACGAGCAACTCCGAGACCCCCGGCATCGGCGGTCGCCTGACCGACCTGGACGGCAACGTCTGCACCGCCGGCGGCGTCTCCGCGGTCGACCTCGTCCCGCAGCTCATCGTCCAGAGCAACTCCCTGAACGTCGACGGCGTGACCGGCGCGACCATCACCTCCGCCGCGATCCTGTCCGCCGTGAGCGACTGCGTAAAGCAGGCCGGCGGCGATCCGAAGGCCTTTGACGCCAAGCCGACGTACGAGCCCTACGCCGACTCCGAGGCCGACCTCGTGGTCGTGGGCGGCGGCGGCGCGGGCCTGGTCGCGGCCATCGCGGCGGCCCAGCAGGGCAAGACGGTC
>CACZRK010000057.1 GCA_902783515.1 uncultured Coriobacteriaceae bacterium
CAGCGCCCCCAGGTTCTCGGGGCGCGTCACGACGCCGCCGCCGGTCGCGATCACGCGACCCGGGCGGGCGCACGCCCGGGCGGTGCAGGCGACCTCGCGCCGCCGGAAGCCGTCCTCGCCCTCGGCTGCGAAGATCTCCGGGATCGGGCGGCCCGCGTCGCGGGCGACGAGCTCGTCCACGTCCACGAGCTCGCGCCCCAGCAGCGCCGCGAGGCGGCGGCCGACCGTGGTCTTGCCCGACCCCGGCATGCCGATGAGCGAGACGTTGGCGAGCCGGCGCACGAGGCGCGAGAGCGTCTGGCCCTCCAGCTCCTCGGGACGCCGCTCGCCCAGGAAGGCGTCGGAGGAGAGCTTGGCCTGGCTCACGAGCATCCGCAGGCCGCCGCGCGCGGGCAGCCCCAGCTCGCGGGCGCGCTGCACCAGACGCGTCCGCAGCGGGTTGTAGACGATGTCCACCACGCCGCGCAGCCCGGGGTAGTCGGCCGGGTCCACGAGGAGCGGGTCGTCGGCGTGGGGGTACATCCCCACCGGCGTCGCGTTCACGATCACGCCCACCTGGCCGCGCAGCGCCTCGTCGGCGGCGAGCGTCGGGTAGGTCAGCGCCCCGTGGCGCGACGCCACGAGCACGCGCGCGCCGCAGTCGGCGAGCGCCGCCTGGATCGTGAGCGAGGCGCCGCCGTCCCCCAGCACGAGGCAGGTCGTCCCGCGCAGGTCGCGCGTGCCCAGCGTCGCGCCGAGCAGGCTCAGGAACCCATGGTAGTCGGTGTTGTCGCCGAACAGCGTCCCGTCGGCGCGGCGCACGACCGTGTTCACGTTGCGCAGGCGCGCCGCCGCGTCGCTCAGCTCGTCGCAGCAGGCGTAGGCGACGCGCTTGTAGGGTATCGTCACGTTCACGCCGCGGAACGCCCCCGCGCGCAGGAACGCCTGCGCGTCCTCGGGCGTGGGACGCTCGATCAGGCGGTAGGGCGCGCTTCCCAGCATCTCGTGGATCTGCGGCGAGTAGCTGTGGCCGAGGGTCGCCCCCAGCAGCCCGAACGAAGCCTCGTCGACCATGGCCTAGGACACCTCCGAGTAGCTGCCGAGGTAGCGGAACTCCTCGCTGAGCGCCTCGATGGCGACGAGCGTGTCGGCGAAGTGGGGGTCGGCCGCCGGGATCTCTATGTCAAAGTAGAACATGAACTCAAAGTCGCGCCCCGACAACGGGCGGCTCTCCAGCTTGCGCACGTTGACGTCCATCGCGTAGAAGCGCGACAGCACGCGGCACAGCGCGCCCGGGCGGTGCGGCGTCACGAGCGACAGCGACGCGCGGTCCGCGCCCGGGTAGATCGTCAGGTCGCGCGTGATGCACGCGAAGCGCGTGAAGTTGGCGCCCTCGTTCTGGATGGCGCTGCCCAGGACGTCCAGGCCGTACAGCGCGCTGCAGCTGCGCGACGCGATGGCCGCCGAGCCGGGCTCGTCGCCCTCGGCGACGCGGCGCGCGGCGGTCGCCGTGTTCTCCACGGGGACGACCCGGATCTCGGGGTGCGCGTCCAGGAACAGCGAGCACTGCGCGATGGCCTGCGGGTGGCTGTACACGACGCGCACGTAGCCCAGCGCGGTGCCCGGCCGGGCGAGCAAGCAGTGGTCCACCTTGACGCGCACGGTGCGCACGATGTGGAAGTCATGCTGCATCATGAGGTCGTAGACCCTGTTGACCGACCCGGCGGTCGAGTTCTCCAGCGGCACGATGCCGAACGGGCACGCGCCCCGCTCGACGGCGTCAAAGACCCCCTCGAAGGACGGGCAGTACGTGATGTCCGGGTGCTTGAAGACGCGGTCGCACGCGAGCTGCGCGTAGGCGCCTTCCGTGCCCGCGACGGCGACCGTCGCCGAGGGCGGGAAGTAGGCGGGAGCCTCGGCGAGCGCGCGGGTGATGCTCGCGCGCAGCGGCGAGTCCTCGTGCATCCGCTGCTCCTGGTAGCTGCGGCTCATCTCCATGAGCATCGAGAAGAGCACCGTCGCGTAGCCCGTCAGGTCGTCGGGCGACTTCGCCTCCACCTCCGCGAGGATCCTGCGCTCGCGGGCGCTGTCGGTCACGCGCCTGCCGACGCGCGCCTTGTAGCCGCCGATCTTCGCCGCGACCCGCATGCGGCGCACGAACAGCGCGAGCATCTGGTCGTTGATGTCGTCGATCTCCGCGCGCAGGTCGTCGAGCTCGGTGCGCGGCGCCTGTGGCGCCTGGTCGGACTCACTCATGGGTCACCGCCTCTCGTGTCGTCGTCTGCCGGTCAGGCGCGCCGCCGCACGCCGCCGCGGCGCCGTCGCAGAGCATGGCGTCCAGCAGGACGCACGCGACGACCGCCTCCACCACCGGCACGGCGCGCGGCGCGATGCACGGGTCGTGCCGGCCGCGCACGCGCAGCGGCTCCTCGGCGAGCTCGTCCAGGTTGACCGTCGTCTGGGGACGCGAGATGGACGAGGTCGGCTTGATCGCGACGCACACGACGATCGGCATGCCGTTGCTGATGCCGCCGTTGATGCCCCCCGCGTTGTTCGTCGCGGTCGCCACACGGCCGTCGCGCACGCAGAAGGGGTCGTTGTCCTGCGAGCCGCGCAGGTCGCTCGCCGCGAACCCCAGGCCGAACTCCACGCCCTTCACCGCAGGGACGCCGAACAGCGCCCGCGCCAGCATGTTCTCCAGCCCGTCGAACATCGGGTCGCCCACGCCGACCGGGACGCCGGTCGCGACGCACTCGATGACGCCGCCGACGGAGTCGCACGCCATGCGCGCCTCCTCGATGGCCGCGCGCATGCGCTCGCCCGCCCCGTCGTCGATGACCGGGAACGCCTTCTCGCCCGGCGCCGCGAGCTCCTCGGGCGTCGGGCCCGTCGGGTCAAAGCGCTCGTCGTCGATGCCCGCCACGCGCTGCAGGTGCGCGCCCACGCGCACGCCGCGACGCTCGAGGATCTGCAGGCAGACGCCGCCCGCGACGCACAGCGGCGCCGTGAGCCGGCCGGAGAAGTGGCCGCCGCCCGACGGGTCCTGCTCCCCGGCGTACTTCACCGTCGCCACGTAGTCGGCGTGGCCGGGGCGCGGGCAGCGGCGCAGGTTGTCGTAATCCTGCGGACGGGTGTTCTCGTTGCGGATCACAAAGGCGAGCGGCGCCCCGCACGTGCGCCCCGCGGGGTTCAGGCCGCCGAGGAACTCGGGGGCGTCCGCCTCATGGCGGGGCGTCGCCCACTTCTTGCCGGCGGAGGCGCGCCGCGCCATGAAGCGCGCGAGGCGCCCCATGTCCACCGGCTCGCCCGCCGGCAGGCCGTCCACCACGCCGCCGATCGCCGGCGAGTGCGACTGCCCGAAGACGGTGACGCGCAGCGCGCGCCCGAAGCTGGATCCCATTAGGCCTCCTCACCTGCGGCGCCGTTCGGATCGGCGCCGTCGACGCGCGCCGCGCCGCCAAGGCGCCGGTAGTCGTCAAAGAACGTCGGGTATGACTTGCGCACCGCCTGCGCGCCCGTGATCGTCACCACGTCGTCGGCGCGCGTCGCCGCGACCGCCGCCGCCATCGCGATGCGGTGGTCGTTGTGCGCGTCGGTCACGCAGCCGCGCAGACAGGCGTCGGCGCCCGTGCCGTCGCCGCGCCCCTGGATCGTCAGCCAGTCGGGCCCCTCGACGACCTCCGCGCCGAGGTCGCGCAGCAGCTCGGCGACGGTCGCCAGGCGATCGGACTCCTTGGCGCGCAGCCGCGCGGCGTTCACCACCCGCGTCTCGCCGCACGCGCACGCGGCCACGACGGCCATCGGCACCACGAGGTCGGGGATGTCCGCCGCATCGATCGCGACCCCGCGCAGCTCGCCCGGCGCGACGGTGACGGCTCCCGCCGCGGCGTCCTCATGCACGCGCGCCCCG
>CACZRK010000058.1 GCA_902783515.1 uncultured Coriobacteriaceae bacterium
CTCCGCGGTCGACGCGAGCGCGAAGGCCGACGCGAGCGCGAAGGCGGCGCGCGGCTCGTCCGCGGGTGACGCGGGTGACACGGCTGAGACGAGCTCTGACAGAGAGCGCGCGTAACGCACGACGCGCGGCACGTGACCGACGAGCATCGCAGGCCCCCGGCTCAGCAGACGAGCCGGGGGCCTGTCTCGTCTCGGGGCGCGACGCGGGTGTGACGGCGCGCCGCCCAGGCGGGGCGCCCGCGCGCCGGGTATCCCTTCCTCCGCGCGGGCACGACGTCGCGAGCGAAGGGGTGATTTCGTCCGCGCCGCGAACATCTCCGCAAGGAATCGCCCTCCCCGTGCGTGTCCATGGTGAAGGGCGAGCAACGTCACTCGCCAGACGACGGAGGGAGACGGAGATGCTTGGCATGACGACACGCGCGAGGGACACGAGGCAGGCCGACCAGACGAGCCGAACCCCCCACGGAAGGCGCGCCCTCGCCCTGGTGGTGGCATCGGCGCTCGCCACGACCCTGCTCGCGGCGGGAGTCGCGGGCAGCGCCGGCGCCACCGAGGCAGGCACGCAGGCGACGCCCGCGACCGGCGTCGTCTGCTGGGCGCAGAGGTGCGCCACGTCCTTCTGCCAGCACGTTGGCCAGTGCCTCGGACCGGCGTTTGCCGACGGCTGGCGATGCGGCAACGCTGACGGCCGAAACGTCGACGGGACGCGCGGTGCGGGCACCGGCATCGGCTTCGTCGACGATGACGGTAACGGCGTCTGCGACAATGCAGGCATGGGGCAGGGACGAGGCACCGGGAGCGGCGCGAGCCAGGGCCTCGGCGCCGGAGGCGGCATGGGGTATGGCGCGGGCCAGGGACATGGCAACGGTGGACAGTTCGGACAGGGGCGGGGTCGCGCGTAGCACACGCGCCCATGAGTGACGAGGGCGGCTTGATGCGGACCGACGCCGACATCGAACACGTGATGGACGCCAACGGCGACGCCGTGTGGCGCGTCTGCCTGATGCGCATGGGGCAGCGGGCGTCGGCACAGGACGTCTTCCAGGAGACGTTCCTTCGATACGCGCTTGCCGATGACCACGAGTTTCACGGCGAGGATCACGTTCGCGCCTGGCTCATCCGCGTCGCGACGAACCTCTGCACAGACGCCCTGCGTCACGACGCCCACGTCACGCAGCCCGACCCCGACGACCCCGCCGAGGAGCCCCTCGCGACCGAGCCGAGCGAGCAGCCGGACGAGGCACTGTGGGAGGTTCGTGACGCGCTGAACGACCTGCCCGCCGAGCAGCGACAGGCCGTGTACCTCACCGTCTGCGAGGGGTACCCGGCGACCGAGGTCGCCCGCCTCATGGGCGCGCCGCCAAACACCGTGTACTCATGGGTCGCGCGCGGCAAGGCAAGGCTACGGGAGGTGCTTGGATGACTCACGACGGACAGGACGAGGCGAGGCGTGACGCGTGCCATGCCGGCCGCCCGTCGCAGGAAGGTCACCCGGCTCCGGCAGACCGGTCGCCGTCGGCCGCCGACGCCGCCCCCCGCGCGGACGCCCCTAGGGACGAGCGCGTCGACCAGGCCATCCGCGCCGCCTTCGCCTCGGAGCGCATGCCAGCGGGGCTCAAGGCGTCCACGCTCGCGTTCATTCACGCGCGGGCTGAGACGCCGGTGACCGGCGTCGCCAACGTCGGCGCCGACGCCGACACGTAGGTTGGCGCCGCCATCAGCACCGCCCGCGTCGGGGCCGACACCCCTGACGACGCGGTGACGCAGGCCCCGTCGCCAGCCGCCGCGCGGCGAACGCGGCACCGGAATGACGCGCCGCGTCGGAAGAGCCGCACGGCCGCCGGCGCGCGCGGCCTCATGACGCGGCGCAGGGCCGTCGCCACGCTCGCAGCCTGCGCCGGCGTCGCGCTCTTCGGCTTCTGCGGCGTCAGCCTCGCCGCGGAGACGTCGAGCGTCGAGCTTGGCGACGTGCGCACGGTGTCCCTTGGCGTGAATCGCTGGGATCATGTCGTTCGCGCCGAGTCCCCCGATCGTCAGCTCGCCCGCGAGCTGACGGCGTGTCAGGTCAAAGGCGCGCCCATCGACCGTGCGCTCGCGGCAATCGCCTCCAACGACGTCATCGCGCAGGCGCTCGTGGAGGGCGGCGAGATGGCCGTCACCACGCGGGGCAACGCCCGGCAGTGCGCCTCGATCGAGTCATCCTGCTCAGACACGCTGTCCTCGACGCTCGGGGTGGGCATGATGGCGTGCAGCCCCGCATACCGGGAGGAGGCGCGCGCGAACGGCATGGGCGTGGGACGCTACCGCGTCTTTCAGCAGATCCAGGCCATCGATCCCAGCGTCACCGCCAGCGACTGCCAGTCCATGTCAATGCGGCAGCTGCGCGACCTGCTCGAGCGCGTCTCCGCCGACGACGATGACGACGCGGCGATGGCCCCTGACGACGCGATGACAGGGGGCGCCATGCGCATGCACGGCCACGGCATGGGGATGAGTGGTGGCCACAGAGCGGGGTGGAGACACTCGTCGATGCCAGACATCTCTGACGCCTCGGCTACATAGCTCGCGCATCGTCATTCAGCTAATGCCGCCACGTCGATTTCATCATGATATGTGACAAGAAAAGCGTGTTCTGATTGTTCCCATCACGCGTTGCTTCGTCCATCTGGCAGGCTCGACAACACCGATGACCTCGCCCTATCGCTCGACCCGCTCGACGTCACCGTCACTCGCGCCGGCCGAGCGCCCGTCCGTCGCGTCGTCCGTCTGCGCACGCTCCCGCAGCGCCCGACGTCGCGCGCGCTCCTCATTGGCACGGTTGAGCCGCATGATCGTGTAGACGATCGCGAGCATTGCGTACACGGCGGCGGTGGCGACCTCCATGGCGAAGCTCGCGAGCCACGCCTGCGGCGCCATGACGAGGGCCATCTGCGCCTGGGAGCCATTCCACGGAAAGCCGATGAGCGCGTGGCCGATCGCAAGGCAGAATCCCTGCGCGAGCATGAGGTACATGAACGGATAGCAGGTGACGCGCTGCAGGCGCTTCCAGCTGCGCGGCTTCATGCGGCTGCGGATCACGGGGAACGACGTGACCCAGGGGATGAGGAAGAAGATCGTGAGCAGCGCGCCGATGACCGCCGTCGCGACGATCATCCACGCCGATGCGACCGGGCCCCACACGGCCGCGAACTTCTCGTTAGAGAAGTTTGCCGGGAAGTCAAAGATGCGCAGGACGTGCCCGAAGATGATGATTCCGCCTAGGATTGAGAGCTCGGAGCGCGCCGCGTACAGGCGCTTGACGAGCGGCGACGGCCGCATGGCGCCGATGAACATGACGATCAGGAAGAATGACACGCCCGCGAACGACGAGGTGAACAGCGTCGAGACGACCTGGATCACCGGTGACGTCTGCTCGAGCGTCTGCAGCGTCATGTCAAACGCGCTGACGGCGGCGGGCGTGGCGTCGCCCATGCAGCCCTCGACGAATCCCGCCCAGCTGAAGATCGCGACGATGACGCCCCACACGAGGTAGAACGCCCCTGCGTGACGGCGCAGCACGGGCGCGCAGAGCAGCGCGAATGCCAGAACGAAGGGGAATGTCTGGACGAGGCCGGGCACGAACGACGGGAAGAACGGCATCATGGGAGAGGGGCTCCTTGTCGGGCGGGCGTACGTGAGCTGACGGCCATGGTGCGTGGCGTCGGCACCGGCGCGACCGCCGGCGATCCCCCATTAATGACGAAGCCGTCGGACTATGCAGTTTGCACTACAACAGATTTGTGGTTCTGTCACATATCATCATAGGACGCATGACGGGGCCTGCCGCCGCGTGGCGACCGGCCCCGTCCTCGTCAGCACCCGACGCCGACGGGCGCTCTCACGGAAGGCTGGACGACTGACGCCCCCTCATGACGCGCCCGTGCCACGGCGCTACTTCTTGGCCTGCTCAAGCACGTCGTACACGGCGGCAGAGAAGCCCTTGAGCGTCGTCGAGGCGCCGGCGGCAACGTCGATCGCCGCGGGATCCTGCGTGGTCACGATGTCCTCGCAGTAGGTCGGCAGGGCAGTCTCCCCGACCGTCGCGGTCTCGGCGGAGCTCTTCACCTCGCACGAGGCGATCTTGCCGTTCTCGATCTTGATGGACAGGACGATGTCCGAGCTGTAGCCCTTGCCCGTGCCCTCGTACGTGCCGTCGGCGAAGGTGCCGCCGACGAGCGCGGCCTTGTCGGCATCAGACGCCTTGGCCTCGCTGGCTGCGGCGGCGTCATCCTCCTCCTGCACGAGCACGGACGGCTCGGTCGCGCCCTTGAACGTGCCCTGGGCGCGGTGCGCGGCGTTCCGGCCGGCGATGCGACCGAAGACCATCGTCTCGCCGAGGTTGCCGCCGCCGTTGTACATGTCCGGGAAGATCGAGCCGAGCTCGCCGGCGCTGAACAGGCCGTCGATGGGCAGGGCGTCCATGTCAAGCACCTGTGCCTCGCCGTTGTGGCGCGGGCCGCCCTGCGTGTTGAGCATCGTGGGCGAAAGCTCCAGCGCGTAGAACGGCGCGGTCTTCACGGCCTCGGTGCACGTGCGGCCGAAGTCGTCGACCTCGCCTGCCTCGCAGTGCGCGTTATAGCGCTCGACGGTCTCCTCGAGCTCGCCGTTCAGGTCAAACTGGTCGGCCTTGCCCGTGGCGCGGATGGCCTTGCCGAGCTCCTCAAGCGTGTCGGCGCTGAGGATCTCGCCCGAGGCAATCTCGTCGGCGTTGCCGTCGGAGAAGCCCTTGACCAGCGGGTCGGCGATGTGGTCCGCGTCGACGATGAGGTAGCAGGGGTTCGTGACGGGCGTCATCTTCCACGCACCACCGAAGCTCACGCGACCATGACGGCCGCGCGCCTGCTCGTTCATGAAGCGGCCGCCGGCAGGGCCGACGTAGATGCCATTCTTCGTGCCGGTGACGCTCATGGAGCCCGCCGTGCCGTCGCGATGGTAGCCGAAGCCGAGGCCGGAGATGTTGCTCATGTGCCAGAGCTGCGCGCCGACGCGCTGGGCCATCTCCACGCCGTCACCGGTGTTCATCGCCGCGGCGCGCGGGTACAGGTACGGGATCTGCGTGTAGTTGGCGAGCATGGTCTGGTTGGACTCGTAGCCGCCCGTGGCGAGCACGACGCCGCCCGTGGCGCCGACGCGCAGCTCCTTGCCGTCCTTCTCGACGACGGCGCCCACGACCGCGCCCGCGTCGTCGCAGATCAGCCGCTTGCCCGGCGTGCCCAGGTACACCGTCAGGTTCTCGCCCTCGCGCTTGGCGATCTGGTCGCGCATCTGCAGGTAGTAGCTGGAGTCATGCTCGGAGCCGGAGAAGGACAGGACGATCGAGTGCTCGTGGCCCTCGTACTCCGGGAACTCGTCCCAGACCATGACCATGCCCTTGCGATCGATGCCCCAGAACGAGTCGTGCTCGTCGTAGTGGAACGGCGTGTCCCACGTCGGGATCTTGTGGTCCGGATAGATCAGGTTCGGGTCGCCGCCCAGCGTGTTCACCATCCAGTCAAAGTTCTCGGCGGCGCCGTCGGCATAGGCGCGCAGGCAGTCGTCGTCATAGTTGCGGAACTTGCCCATGAGGTGCGTGAGGTAGGTGTAGAACGCGTCGGCGTCATCGGTGGAGAGGATGACCTGGCCGGCGACCTTCGTGTTGCAGGGCTCCTGGCCCTCGGGCGCCTTCTCGCAGAGCAGGACCTTCGCGCCCTCCTCGTAGGCGGCGATGGCGGCGTTCATGCCGGCGCCACCCATGCCGAGCACGACGACGTCGTACTGCTCGTCAAAGTCGCCGGCCGCGTCCGCCTTGGCGGAGGCGTCCTTCGCGTGCGCGCTGCCGGTCATGACGCTCGCGGCGCCGATCGCCGCCGCACCGAGGGCTGCGCCCTTGACGAGGTCGCGGCGCGTGACGTTGGCATTCGTTGTCATGGTAGACATGTGCTTCCCCTTCCAAAGCGCCCGATGCGCGAGGCCTGCGCTCGTGGGCGCGACACGATGGCGCGCCCGGTCCCGTCCCCACGGAACGGCGACGCCCCCCGCATCGCCCGTCAGACCTCGCGACAGATGCGATACGTCTTCAGAGCCTATCCATATCTCGGAACCCGTCTTGCCATGAAACACGGGATCTTGGGGACGACGCGCCGCGGGCCGTCGGCATCCCGTGAGCATAAAACTGGGTATTGCGCGAGTGCGTGACATCTGAGCTGCGGTGACGCATGCGCTGGTGTCACCATGAGGCGGTTGCGGCGCGTCGTTCTGACGCGGCGCGCGCTGCGTCAGCGCATTGTCAGACTCCCCACCCCGCCCCTCGGTGGGGCACACCGCGGGCATGCCATACAATGGGTCGCACGCAAAGGCGCGCGCACGTGAGCCGCGCGCCGAGGCGTTGGGGGGACGCTGGACGCAAGGGGTGATGCAACATGGCGCAGACGCTGGTCACGACCGTGGGCACGGCAGGCGGGCGCCACTCGACGACGGCGCGTGAACGCGCGCGCCTCGTCCTCGCGCTGACGGGCCTCTGCCTGTACTGGCCGCTGCTGCGACGCAACGGGCTCTTCTTCAGCCTTGCCGGGCACGACGGGACCGAGGCCACCGCGGTCGGCTGGTACGCGGCGTTCCTCGCGCTCGTGGTCATCGCCGTCTTCGGGCTGCATGCCATCGTGCGACGCTCGGGAGACGCGTCGCCCCGCGGGGGCTCGGCGTCGCTGCCGGCATGGCTCGCCCCGACCGTCGTCGCCGTGTTCTCCGCGCAGCTCGTCTGCAAGCTCGCCGAGACGCTCGCCGCCCCTGTCGGCGTCGCCGGCGCCGTCGTCGCCCTGCTGGACACGGGGCTCTACGCGCTCGTCTTCGTGCTGCTCACCTACGCGTGGGCGGCTTGGCTCGTCAGCATCAGCGCTCGCACGGCCGTGCTCGCGTCCCTCGCCTCGTTCGGGGCGAGCTTCGTCCTGAAGCAGGTCGCGCTGCTGCCCGGTTCGCTCGGCGTCGCGGCGACCGCGTCCCTGCCGCTCGTGAGCTGCGCGCTGTGGTTCGTCGCCGGTCGTGGCGACGTCGCGCGCCACCTCGGGGCGCCGCGCAGGGAGGGCGACCACCCGGACACCACGCGCCCGAGCCTCGCGGCGGCCGGCAGCAGCGGAAACGTCACGCGATCCCGGAGCGTCATCCTGATGCTCGCGACGTTCCTCGTCGTGGGAGGGCTCGTGCGCGGCCTCGTCAACGGCACGGTGGACGGCAGCGTCCAGTTCCCCCCGATCCTGATGGACCTCACGTCGGTGGCGTTCGCGTGCCTTGCGCTCGTCTACTGCTGGCGTGAGGGGCGCCGCGGGCGGGCGGCGCGCGTCGTCTGGTCGATCATCGCGGTCGCCTTCTTCGCCGGTCTGCTCGCCATGCCCGTCTTCGGCACGCGACAGTTTGACGCCGGCACCCAGGCGGTCATTCAGGCACGCACCTACTTTGAGCTGCTGCTCTGGCTCGTGCTGCTGGACGGCGTCCGCCGCGGGGCGCTCACGTTCTTCCAGGCGTTCGGCATGGTCTTCGTGCTGGTGGACACGATCTCCGGCTTCATCGGCTACGTGCTGCCATATGCCGTGGCCAGCGTCGTCGGGCTGCCGGGCGTCGGGATGACGAGCTCGATGGCGCTGCTCGTCACGATGCTGCTCATCGTCGCCTACGTGCTCATCCTGAACCTCCCGGACGAGGCGGCGCCGACCGGACGCGAGACCATGGTCGGGGGCGCGGGCGCTGCCGGGGAGATGCCGGCCGCGGGCGCCTCGGTCGTCCCCCAGACTCCGACGGAGGCGCCGGCGGGGGTGGCACGCGCCGTCGGACCGTTCGCGTCGGCCGCGCCCGACGGCGGCCTGACGCCGCGCGAGGAGCACGTGGCGCGCCTGATCGCCGAGGGCAACACGCAGCGCCGCGTCGCCGAGCTGGAGGGCATCACGCTCGGCACCGTCCAGTCGCACGTCAAGAGCATCTATCGCAAGCTGGGAATTCACTCACGGCAGGAGCTGATCGACCTCGTGCACGCCCCGGGCGCCCAAGGGGGCGACGCGCGCCCGGAGGCACGGTGAGCGCCCGGCTCTCCCCCGTCGGCGGCGGCGCGCTCGCACCCGCATGCCCCGCCTAGAACCGAATCCCGTCCCCGTAGGCGCTGCGCGGGCGCACGATCTGCTCGCGGATCGCGCGGAACGTCTCGCGCTCGCCGTCCTGGGCGAGCATGCGCAGCAGCCGCTCCAGCAAGGCGGCGGTGTCGGGGTGCATGAGGCGCAAGAAGCCGTGGGACCGCTCAAACTGGAAGTACTCGAGCGCGCTGCGGTCGGTGTAGGCGGCGCCCTTGTAGACCTTGCACGCCGCCACGCGGTCGCAGAACATCTCCACGACGTAGCGCGTCGGCATCGGCTTGCCCTCAAGCGTCGCGTCGCCGTTGCCGCGCATGTCAACCCAGTACTCAAAGTGGTGGCGGTTGCGGCCCTTGTGGTGCAGCCATGCCTCGGAGTAGCCGCGCGCCTCGCGCTCGGCGGCGTTCGGGCTGCGATCGCCCTGGAAGTAGCGCGCGCCGGTGCGGAACTCGACGAGCGAGTACTTGGAGAGGTCGTGCGCGAGGCCCTGGCGGTAGAGCCCCACCGCGAAGCAGTGGCGCATGACGAGCAGCTTGTGCCGGGTGATCGTCAGGAAGTGGCCGCGGATCTTCGCGAGCGTCACGCGCCCGTCGTCGCGCGCCGCGACCGATCGCGCCCCGGCGCCGCCCACGCGCCTGGCACCCGCCTCGCCCGTCCCGCTCGACGTCGTCATGCCGCTCGCCTCCGCCCACGTCCATCGCCGCACGGCACGTCGTCCCGCACGTCGCGTCACTCGTCTCCCCTGTTAGACGCGCGCATTCTCGCATGCTCGTGTGACCGTTGGGAGACGAGGCCGCGCGACGTCGGCGATCTCCGCGCGAGGCACACGCCGCGCGGGGCGCGGGGTGCGCGACACATAAAGGCGACCCGTCGGCACGTCCCCATGCGGGGGACTGCCGACGGGTCGCCGGGCTGATCGATGTGGTCGGCGCGATCCCGTCGCCGCGGCAGCGCGTGCGGCGCAGCGCGAGCACGTCGAATGCGAGCCCACCGTGCGGGCGTCGCCGGCTACTTGACGGTGAGCACCGGGATGTCAACCTGCCCGAGCACGCTGTAGCTCACGCTGCCGATCATGCCGCGGATGGCGCCGAGTCCGCGACGGCCCATGACGATGAGGTCGATGTCGTGCTTGTCGGCGAAGTCGGCGATGGCGCGCGCCGTTGACGGGAACGTGACGACGTCCACGACGGCACGGTCCCCCAGCTTCCCGATCTCCTCCGCCAGGTCCTTCTTGACGCCCTCGCGCGCGCCCTCGATGGCGGTGACCATGAGCTTCTTGTACGCGTCGTAGTCCATGAGGTCGGCGGATGACCAGAACGGGTTGGGCTCGCCATACTCGGGCGAGATGCTGGAGCTGGCGATGACGTTCAGGATGTGGATCGTCGCGTCGGTGCCCTCGCTGATCTCCATCGCCTCATGCAGGGCGAGACGCGCGTGCTCGGAGCCGTCATAGGGAACCAGAATGTTCTTGAACGCCATTGTCTGCCTCCATTCGACCGCACCGAGCGCCCGTCGTCGCTCCCGGTGCCTGCTGCCAATCGGCTCGATCCCGTCGCCGCCACGTCATCCGCGTCA
>CACZRK010000059.1 GCA_902783515.1 uncultured Coriobacteriaceae bacterium
CGTCGACTCCACCCTCGCCTACCAGGGCTTCGCGCGAGGCCTCGGCGAGGACGTCGTCGCGCGGGCGAACGCGCTCGCCTGCGGCGGCACGCTCCCCGCGCGCACGCTGCTGCTGGACGTCGACCCCGGCCGCGCCCTGTCGCGGGCGCTGGCCGACCACGAGCCCGACCGCCTGGAGCGCGAGGGCGTGCGGCTGCAGGAGCTCGTGCGCCGCGGGTTTGACGCGGCCGCCCGACGCGATCCCGCGCGCGTCCACGTAATCGACGCCGGCGGCACGGTCGCCGAGGTGTACGAGCGCGTGCGCGCCGACCTGGCCGACCTCGTGGCGCTCCCGGCGTTCGGGGCCTTCGCGATCTCCGGGAGGGGGGCCGGCCATGACCGGGGCTGACGGCGCCGCCCGCGCGACGATCGGGCCGCAGAGCCTCCTCGCCCGCGGCCTGGTGGGCCAGGAGCGCGTGCGCGCCTTTCTCGCGAGCGCGGTCGAGCAGCGCCGCGTGGGCGCGGCGTACCTGTTCGTCGGGCCGCGCGGCTCCGGCAAGCTGGACGCGGCGTACGCGCTCGCGCAGGCGGTCCTGTGCCCGCACGGTGGCTGCGGCACCTGCGACGACTGCGTGCGCGTCGCCCATCGCACGCACCCCGACGTCCACCTGCTGCAGCCGATGGGCGCGGGCAGCTACGTGATCGAGCAGATCCGCGACCTCATCGACGACATCGCCCTCGCACCCGTGCGCGCGGCGCGCAAGGTCTACCTCATCGACGACGCCGACCTGCTCGTCGACGCCTCGGCAAACGCGCTGCTCAAGTCCCTGGAGGAGCCGCCCGACACCGTGACGTTCGTCCTGCTCGGCACGAGCCGCGAGACGATCCTGCCCACGATCGCGTCGCGCTGCCAGATCGTGCCCTTCCGCCCGGTCTCCCCCGACGCGGCCCTCGCGACGCTGGAGGCCGAGCTCACGGCGCCGCGCGAGATCTGCCGGCGCGCCGTCGGGTGCTGCGCGTCGGCCACCCAGGCGCGCGGGTTCGTCCAGTCGGCCGAGCGGCAGGAGGCGCGCCGCCTCGCCCTGCGCTGCCTGGAGGTCCTCCCGGACGCCGACGCCCTGGACGTCCTGCATGCCGCCGCCGCCTGCGTGGACGCCGCAAAGGCGCCCTACGAGGCGCTGAAGGCCGAGCAGGACAGCGCCTACGACGAGGGCGCCGCCTGGATGAGCGCCAGCGCCCTCAAGCAGCTGACGCTGAGGCTCAAGCGCGAGCTGACCGCGCGCCAGCGCTCGGGTATGATGGAGGTCTTCGGGGCGCAGCGATCGCTGCTGCGCGACGCGCTGTGCCTGGCCGCCGCGACCGGCGACGAGCCCTACAACGACGACTTCGCCGCCTGCGCCCACACCTACGCGGACCGTCTCGGCCTGGACCTGCTGCCGCGCGCCCTTGACGCGACGGACCAGGCGTGCGGGCGCGTCCGCCGCGGCGTTTCCCCGCAGCTCGCCCTGGAGACGATGCTGTTCGACATCAAGGAGATGCTCACGTGCCAACCGTGATCCCCGTTCGCATGCACTTCAACTCCGAGGACCTGTGGTTCTCCCCCGAGAACACCGGGGCCGTCGGGGGCGACTACGTGATCGTGTCCACGGAGCGCGGGACCGAGTTCGGCCTCGCCACGCGCGACCCCTTCCAGGCGCCCGCCGACGAGACGCACGGGACGCTGAAGCCCGTGCTGCGCGTCGCGACCGACGCGGACGTCCGGCAGGCGGAGGGCCTCGCCGCCAAGGGCGAGCGCACGATGCCGCTGTTCCGCCAGCTCATCGACAAGTACCAGCTTGACATGAAGCCCGCCGGCGTGGAGTACCTGTTCGGCGGCGAGAAGGTCGTGTTCTACTTCGCCGCCGAGGACCGCGTGGACTTCCGCGACATCGTGCGCGACCTCGCCGCGCGCCTGCACGCGCGCGTCGACATGCGCCAGATCGGCGTGCGCGACGAGGCGCGCCTCGCCGGCGGTTACGCGGCGTGCGGGCAGGAGCTGTGCTGCGCGCGCCTGGGCGGCAAGTTTGAGCCCGTCTCCATCCGCATGGCCAAGGAGCAGGACCTGCCGCTGAACGCCGCCAAGATCTCGGGCGTGTGCGGCCGTCTCATGTGCTGCCTGCGCTATGAGTTTGAGGCGTACAAGGACTTCAAGCAGCGCGCGCCGAAGCGCAACGCCGTCATCGATACCCCGCTGGGCAAGGCGAAGATCGTCGAGTACAACACGCCGCGCGAGACCATCACGATGCGCCTGGAGAACGGCAAGTCGTTCACGATCGCGCTCGCGGACATGACGTGCTCGGAGGGCTGCCGCAAGCGCGCCAAGGAGCAGAACTCCCCGCTGCGCCCCGACACGGTGACCCGCGAGGCGCTGGAGGCCCTCGGCACCGCCGAGATCATGGCGCAGCTCGCCGACATGGACCGGCAGAACAGCCCCGACGGCTTTGGCTACGAGCTGGACTCCTCGCTCATCAGCCCGCGCCGCCGCGAGCGCGCGGCGCGCGACCGCGGCGGCGACGCGCGCGGGACGCGC
>CACZRK010000060.1 GCA_902783515.1 uncultured Coriobacteriaceae bacterium
CGAGGAAAGGGCGCGCGTGACCGCACGGGTCGGCTTTTTGTGCGGGCTGGGAGGGCCTGAGACCATATTACGAAGTGCGGGTACGGTATCACCGCAGGCCGGACTACCTCCGTAATGTGAGAGTCTTCCGAACTCGTGGAATTATGAGCCGGAAAAGCCGGGGCGTGACCGCACGCGTCGGCTTTTTCGCCAGCCCGACCTCACGCGCGCCATTTATAAACGTCCTCCATGCGGTCGGGGCTCTCCGTGGGCGAGAAAGGAGCGCCCCCGCCAGCCTCTCGGCACCTCGGTCGTGCGCCCGCGCGCCGCTCGCCCCTTGCCGCTCGCGTGGTATGCCACGGCCTGGACGTCACCCCAGCAGCATCCGGTGCAGGGACTCCTGTCGTGCCAGGAACTCGTCGCTGGGCGGGGGAACTCGTCGGCCGAGCTTTGTCGCGAGCTGCCGTGCGAACGCGCGGAACTGGCCGAGGTCCTTCACCATGTTCGACGTGACCGTGATGACGTCGATGCCGACGGCGTCCATCACGAGCCGTCGCATCGCGTCGGTGTGGAGCGCCGTGACGCTTGCGTGATTGTCGTCGCTGTCGTATTCAAGCGCAACGCGCGCGTCCGGCCAGAGGAGGTCGCAGCGATACGTGCGCCGCCTCGCCTTGCCGAGCGTGCCCGCGTCCACCTCGATCGGGCAGTTCAGCAGCACGCCGCGCATGCCCATCGAGCCATAGAGCCGCGGGTCCGCGAGGAGCATCTTCAGGGCCGTCTCCATGGGGGAGAGTGACCCGTCCACGAGCAGCCGCGCGGCGCGCCGCGCAAGCTCGACGCCCCTGTGACCAGCGGCGAGGTCGCAGTACAGGCGCAGCTTGTCGGCCGAGGTGAGGGGCGCCCTCTTGATGAACCCGACGCCCGTGCCCGGTCGGGAGGCGTACCCGCCGCACATCTCCATCCCGATCCTGACGAGTCGGCACGTCTCGTCGATCAGGTGATGACGATGCCCGCCCGCAGCGCCGTCACGTGCACCCGTCATGCCGCGCCGCCCGCGCGCACGCATCGATCGCGGGGAGGTACGTTCGAGAAGGTCGGCCATCTGAAGGAAGCAAAACTCAGGGGAGCTTACGAAAATGCCCCTCCCGATTACACGAAACGAGTCGGCAGGGAGTTTTCGCGTGCATACGTGAGGCACGACGCCCGGAGCGATCATACGCGCGCCCGCGGATGGGACCAGAATGTGGACGGGGGCCATCCCCGCTCGTGCCGCGTGCGAGCCGTCCGAGGTAGAGCTTCTTTTTCGTGTCCATGCCGTCGATACTACCTGAGGGTGTCCCAAGAATCGTTTTCGTATTGAGCACGCGTGCTCCGCGCATGTGACCGGTACGCCCCACCCTTTCCGTAGACGTCGCGATTTTTGCGGTGTGTGGCGTTGTCTGCAAAATGTAATGGGGTGGCGGGCTAGTATGTGTGCCATGGGGCAAGCCGTGATCGACGCACGTCTTGCGCACGAAGGCAGCACTACGCACCACCCCGCACCACTCTGCACCATGGATCAGGCTCAGTTCACATCACTCGAAGAGGGAGCGCAGCGACCGTATGGATGTCATCCAGAAAGAGATGAAGGTCTTCTCGGGTTCTTCGAATCGTCCGCTCGCCGAGGCAATCGTCAAGAAGCTGGGGCGCGAGCTCTCGCCGCTGCAGCTGGAGACGTTCGCGAACGGCGAGGTGTACGCGCGCTACCCTGAGAGCGTGCGCGGCAGCGACGTGTTCATCATCCAGTCGGTCGCCGGCCCCCGTGTGAACGACCTGCTCATGGAGGTCCTCATCATGGCCGACGCCGCCAAGCGCGCCTCCGCGCGCACGGTGACCGGCGTCATCACGCACTACGCCTACGCGCGCCAGGACCGCAAGGCCGCCCCGCGCGAGCCCATCACCGCCAAGCTGGTCGCTGACCTCTACAAGGCCGCCGGCATCGATCGCCTCATCACGGTTGACCTGCACCAGGGTCAGATCCAGGGCTTCTTTGACGGCCCGGTCAACCACCTGACGGCCCTGCCGCTGTTCGCCGACTACTACTCGCACAAGGGCTTTGACATGGACAACGTCTGCGTCGTCTCGCCTGACGTGGGCCGCGCCAAGGCGTCCAAGCGCCTCTCCGACATGCTCGGCGCCAGCTTCGCCGTCGCGCACAAGGGTCGCCCGCAGCACAACGCGGCCGAGGTCATGGGCATCATCGGTGACATCGAGGGCAAGACCTGCATCATCAACGACGACATGATCGACACCGCCGGCACCCTCTGCGGCGCCGTCAAGGAGCTCAAGAAGAAGGGTGCCGGCAAGATCTACGTCGGCGCCACGCACGGCCTGCTGTCCGGCCCCGCCTACGAGCGTCTTGAGGAGGCTCCCATCGAGGAGGTCCTCGTCACCGACGCCGTGCCGCTCGACCCGGAGCGTGCGAAGGCCTGCAGCAAGATCAAGGTGCTCTCGCTGGCCGACGAGTTCGCCCGCGCCATCCAGAACGTCTACACCGAGCAGTCCGTCTCCGGCATGTTCGGCATCAACCCGGAGTTCTAGGCGCTCGCCGCCATCGCGGCATGCAGCCCCAGGTCGCCGTGACCGTTCGTCACGCCAACGGCCTGGGGTTTTCTGTGTCCCGTGAGATCGCGCACGGCATGCCGTTCGAGGGGGCTGCGTCCGTCGCTCGTGGTCGCGCTGCCTCGCGAGGGCATGTGCCTCGGGGCGATGAGCCGCAAAAAGGGTGGGACCCCGGTTGCCCGGGGTCCCCAGAGAGAGGCAATTTGTAGGCGACGGCGTCCGTGCCGGCATC
>CACZRK010000061.1 GCA_902783515.1 uncultured Coriobacteriaceae bacterium
ACGGACGCCGGCGTCGGCTACGCGACGGGGCGCGCGTGGTTCAAGGTGCCGCCCACGCTGCGCTTCGTGATTGACGGCCAGCTGCCGCAGGGCGCGAGCGCCAAGGACGTCATCCTCCACATCATCGGGATGATCGGCGTGGACGGCGCCCTGTACAAGGCGATGGAGTTCGCCGGCTCCACGATCGAGGACATGTCGGTGGAGGGGCGGCTCACGATCGCCAACATGGCCATCGAGGCCGGCGGCAAGGCGGGCCTGTTCGAGGTGGACGACAAGACGCGCGCGTTCTACGAGGGCCGCGCCGAGCGCCCGATCGCCGAGTACCACCCCGACCCGGACGCGACGTACGAGCGCGTCTGGCACATCGACGCCGCCGACATCGTGCCCTGCGTGAGCTGGCCGCACCTGCCGAGCAACACGCACCCGGTCACCGAGTCGCGCCACATCGCGATCGACCAGGCCGTGATCGGGTCGTGCACGAACGGCCGCATCGAGGACATGCGCGCCGCCGCCGACGTGCTGCGCGGCCGCAAGGTCGCCGACACGGTGCGCTGCATCGTGATCCCGGCGACGCAGGCCGTCTGGCGCCAGTGCGTGGACGAGGGCCTCATGGACGTCTTCATCGACGCCAACTGCGCCGTCTCCACGCCGACCTGCGGCCCGTGCCTGGGCGGCTACATGGGCGTCCTCGCCGACGGCGAGCGCGCCATCTCCACGACCAACCGCAACTTCGTCGGGCGCATGGGCGCGAAGACCTCCGAGGTGTACCTCGCGAGCCCGGCCGTCGCGGCGGCGAGCGCCGTCGCCGGCCACATCGCCCTGCCCTCGGACCTGGACTAGGAGGCGACAGCCATCATGGACATCAAGGGCACGGTCCATCGCTACGGGCGTGACGTGGACACCGACGTCATCATCCCCGCGCGCTACCTGAACACGTCCGACCCCGCCGAGCTCGCGACGCACTGCATGGCAGACATCGACGCCGACTTCGCGACGAGCGTCCGCCCGGGCGACCTCATCGTCGCCGAGGAGAACTTCGGCTGCGGGTCCAGCCGCGAGCACGCCCCGGTCGCCATCAAGGCGTCCGGCGTGTCCTGCGTGATCGCGAAGAGCTTCGCGCGCATCTTCTACCGCAACGCCATCAACGTCGGGCTGCCCATCATGGAGTGCCCGCAGGCGGTGGACGCGATCAAGGCGGGCGACGTCGTGTCCGTGGACGCCGACCGCGGCGTCATCAGCGACGAGACGACCGGCCAGACGTTCCAGGCGCAGCCGTTCCCGCCGTTCATCCAGCGCATCATCGAGGACGGCGGCCTGGTCGCCCACACGAAGAAGGAGCTCGCGGCGCAGCAGGCCGCGCGGAAGGGACGGGAGTAGCGATGACCGAGACGAACGAGGCGACGAGGACGACGTATCGCGTCTGCGTGCTGCCGGGCGACGGGATCGGGCCCGAGATCATGGCCGAGGCCCTGCGCGTGCTGGAGCACGTGGGCGAGGCGTACGGCGTGCGCTTCGCGTGCGAGGAGCACCTCATCGGCGGCGCCGCCATCGACGCGACGCGCGCGGCCGGTCGCACCCCCACCGCGCTGCCCGAGGAGACCCTGACGGCCGCCAAGGCGAGCGACGCGGTGCTGCTCGCGGCCGTGGGCGGCCCGAAGTGGGACGGCGCCAAGCTCGGCGAGGCCCGCCCCGAGCAGGGGCTGCTGGCCATCAGGAAGAGCCTGGGCCTGTACCTGAACCTGCGCCCGGTGCGCGCCTACGCCGCGCTCGCGAACGCCTCCACGCTCAAGCCCGAGGTCATCTCCGGCGCCGACCTGCTCATCGTCCGCGAGCTGACCGGCGGGCTGTACTTCGGCGCGCACGAGACGCAGGCCGACGTGCCCGGCGCCGGCGCGAACGGCGCGGCCGGCATGCACGCGACCGACGTCATGGAGTACTCCGAGTACGAGGTGGAGCGCGTCGTGCGCTGGGCGTTCGAGGCCGCCTCGCGCCGCGCCGTGCGCAAGGTGACCTCGGTCGACAAGGCCAACGTCCTGTCCTGCTCGCGCATGTGGCGCGAGGTCGTCCACCGCGTCGCCGCCGAGTACCCGCAGGTCGAGTGCTCCGACATGCTCGTCGACAACTGCGCCATGCAGCTCGTTGCCAACCCCGGCCAGTTCAGCGTGCTCGTCACCGAGAACACCTTCGGCGACATCCTCTCCGACGAGGCCAGCATGCTCTCCGGCTCGCTCGGCATGCTCGCCTCGGCGAGCCTGGGCGACGGCACGGCGCTCTACGAGCCCAGCCACGGCTCGGCGCCCGACATCGCCGGGCAGGGCGTGGCGAACCCGCTCGCGCAGATCCTGTCCGTCGCGATGATGCTGCGCTACAGCATGCACATGGACGCGGCGGCCGACCGCATCGAGAGGGCCGTGGACGCGGTGCTCGCCTCCGGGCTGCGCACGCGCGACATCGCGGAGCCCGCGACGCCCGCCGACAAGATCGTCGGCACGCGCGCGATGGGGCAGGCGGTCATCGACGCCTTCGAGGCCGCCGAGTAGCGCGGACGCGCCGCGCGCCGGCGGACATGCGCGCATTGCGTGACGTTGGCGTCGCCGGGGCGCAATGGCGTATCCTCAGGGACTGTCACGGGACGGGGCGGCGGCGCTCGTGCGGGCGTCGCCGCCCCGTCTGTCCGAGGAACTGACATGCCGACGGCCGCGCCGACGCCGCACGCGGACGGGCGCGGGGAGAGGGGACTGTCGTGTCGTACGCAACGCAGATGGAGGCGGCCCGCGCGGGCGTCGTGACGCCGCAGATGCAGGCCGTCGCGCAGAAGGAGGGGCGCGACCCCGCGTTCATCCGCGACCTGGTGGCGCGCGGCCGCGTCGCCATCCCCGCCAACGTGCACCACGCCGCGCTGGACCCGAACGGCATCGGCTTCGAGCTGCGCACGAAGATCAACGTGAACCTGGGCACCTCGCGCGACTGGAGCGACCTGGACATGGAGATGAGCAAGGCGCGCACGGCGGTCGCGCTGGGCGCCGAGTCCATCATGGACCTGTCGTGCTGCGGCGACACCCGCACGTTCCGCCGCAAGCTCGTGGCCGAGTGCCCGGCCATCATCGGCACGGTGCCGATCTACGACGCCGTCGTGCACTACCACAAGCCGCTCGGCACCATCACGCCGCAGGAGTGGATCGACGCGCTGCGGATGCACGCCGAGGACGGCGTGGACTTCGTGACGCTGCACTGCGCGATGAACCGCGAGAGCGCGGCGCGCATCAAGCGCACCGGCCGCGTCATGAACGTCGTGTCGCGCGGCGGCGCCCTCATGTTCGCGTGGATGGAGATGACGGGCAACGAGAACCCGTTCTACGAGCGCTTTGACGAGGTCCTGGACATCTGTCGCGCCCACGACGTGACGATCAGCCTCGGCGACTCGTGCCGGCCGGGATGCCTCGCCGACGCCGGCGACGAGGCGCAGACCGCCGAGCTCGTGACCCTCGGCGAGCTGGTCACCCGCGCCTGGGAGCGCGACGTCCAGGTGATCGTGGAGGGACCCGGGCACGTGCCGCTGGACCAGGTGGCCGCGCAGATGAAGCTGGAGCAGACCGTCTGCCACGGCGCGCCGTTCTACGTGCTGGGGCCGCTCGTGACCGACGTCGCCCCGGGCTACGACCACATCACGGCCGCCATCGGCGGCGCCGTCGCCGCCACGGCCGGGGCGTCCTTCCTCTGCTACGTGACGCCCGCCGAGCACCTGCGCCTGCCCGACGAGGCCGACGTGCGCGAGGGCATCATCGCCTTCCGCATCGCCGCGCACGCCGCGGACGTCGCCAAGGGCCTGCCGCACGCACGCGACTGGGACGACCGCATGGCGCGCGCCCGCCAGCGGCTTGACTGGGAGGCGCAGTTCGCCGAGGCGATCGATCCGGAGAAGGCCCGCCGCTACCGCGCGCAGGCCGCGCCCGAGGAGCAGCAGACCTGCAGCATGTGCGGCAACTTCTGCTCGGTCAAGAACATGAACGACGCGCTCGCGGGCCTCGAGGTGAACGTGATCGAGGCTGACGGCGGCGCCGCTGCCGCTGGCGCCGACGACGTCGAGAGGGGGGACGCGGCGGATGGGGATCCTCATCGGCTGTGAGGGCATCGGCTTCGAGTACCCGACCAAGCACGTCTTTGACGACGTGACGGTCGGCGTGTCCGACGGCGACCGCATCGGCATCGTCGGGCGCAACGGCGACGGCAAGTCCACGCTGTTGCGCATCCTGACGGGGCGGCTGGAGCCCGACGCGGGACAGGTGACGCGCCGGCGCGGCATCACGGTCGGCTGCCTGTCGCAGAGCGACGACCTGGACGACGACGCGACGGTCGGCGAGGCCGTCGTCGGCGACACGCCGACGCACGAGTGGGCCGGCGACGCGCGCACGCGCGACATCATCGGCGCCCTCGTGGAGGACGTCCCGTGGGACGCGCGCATAGGGGACCTCTCGGGCGGCCAGCGCCGGCGCGTGGACCTCGCGCGCCTGCTCATCGGCGACTGGGACGTGCTCGCGCTTGACGAGCCGACGAACCACCTGGACATGCGCGCGATCCACTGGCTCGCCGAGCACCTGCGCACGCGCTGGTCGGACGGCTCCGGCGCCCTGCTCGTGGTCACGCACGACCGCTGGTTTCTGGACGAGGTCTGCCTGAGCATGTGGGAGGTCCACGACGGGACGATCGACCCCTTTGAGGGCGGCTACTCGGCCTACATCCTGCAGCGCGTGGAGCGCGACCGGCAGGCGCAGGTCATGGAGGAGCGCCGACAGAATCTGGCGCGCAAGGAGCTCGCGTGGCTGTCTCGCGGAGCGCAGGCCCGGTCGACCAAGCCGAAGTTTCGCGTGGAGGCCGCCCGCGCCCTCATCGCCGACGTCCCGCCGCTGCGCAACGAGCTGGAGCTCAAGCGCCTCGCCGTCAGCCGCCTGGGCAAGCAAGTCGTGGAGATGAAGGACGTGACCGAGACGTTCGGCGAGAAGGTCGTGATCGACGACCTCACCTGGGCGATCGGCCCGGGCGACCGCTACGGCATCCTCGGCGAGAACGGCGCGGGCAAGTCCACGCTGCTCGGCATCATCCACGGCGACCTGAAGCCGACGCGCGGCACCGTGAAGGTCGGCGCCACCGTGCGCTTCGCGATCCTCTCGCAGCGCCTGGACGAGCTCATGGCGCATCGCGGCGAGACCGTGATGGAGGTCCTGAAGGGCTACAAGGCGCGCTACGTCATCGACGGCAAGGAGGTCACGCCGGCGCAGCTGCTCGAGCGGCTCGGCTTTGACCCCCGGGAGAAGTTCACGCGCGTCGAGGAGCTCTCCGGCGGCCAGAAGCGTCGCCTGCAGCTCATGCTCGTGCTGCTGACCGAGCCCAACGTGCTCATCCTGGACGAGCCCGGCAACGACATGGACACCGACATGCTCGCCGTCATGGAGGACCTCCTGGACGGCTGGCCCGGCACGCTGCTGCTCGTCACGCACGACCGGTACCTCATGGAGCGCGTCACGGACCACCAGTTCGCGCTCATCGACGGCCACCTGCGGCACTGCCCCGGCGGCGTCGACGAGTTCCTGCGCCTGCTGGACGAGCGTGACGCGGCGCGCGGGCGCGCGACGTCGGAGGGCATGCCCGGCTCCCGCCCCGCGGCGTCTGCGGGGGCGGGTCCCTCCGCGACGG
>CACZRK010000062.1 GCA_902783515.1 uncultured Coriobacteriaceae bacterium
CGACAGGCCGGCGGCGAGACGCTCGTCGGCCTCGGCGAGCAGCGCCGCCCACGCGTCCCGGTCAAAGCCCGCCCACCCCTCAAAGCCCCAGCGGCGGCGCGAGACGCCCGGCGCGCGGTCGCACGCGACGCAGGCGGCCTCCACCGCGAGCGTCGACGCGGTGCCGAGCGGGTCCACGAGCACGGCGCGCGCGTCGCGGACCGAGCGACGCGTCCAGCCCACCTGCGTGAGCATGGCGGCCGCGAGGTCCTCGCGGCGGTAGGCGGAGGTGGTCGCCTGCGCCCGCCTGCGCTGCGCCACGCGATAGCCGCGGTTCACGAGCGAGTCGCCCGCGAAGTCCACGCCCACCGTCGCGCGCGCGCCGTGCACGGCGCAGGAGACGAGCAGGTCGGGGCTGGACGTGTCCACGTCGGGACGGGCGCCCGTGCGCTCGCGCATGCGGTCGACGACCGCGTCCTTCACGCGCATCGCGACGTAGCGCTGGTCGCGCAGCTCGTCGTTGCCGCCCTTCACGCGCACGGCGATGGTCGCCCAGTCCGGGACGTGGTCCTCCCAGGCGATGCGGCTCACGCCGTCGTAGAGCTCGTCGGCGTCGCGCGCGCCCACGCGCTTCAGCACGAGCGTCACGCGCGAGGCCAGGCGAGACCACAGGCAGACGCGCATCGCGCACGCGACGTCGCCCGAGAACGAGACGCTGCCCGTCAGTGGCCGGACGCGCGACGCGCCGAGGGACCGCAGCTCGTCGGCGAGCATCCGCTCGTAGTCTGCGGGGCACGGCGCCGTGAACTCGTACGTCTGCGCGCCCTGGGCGCCCTGGGCGCGCGCGCCCTCGTCCGCCTGCGCGCCGCGCGCGCCCTCGTCCGCTGTGGTCATCGCCTGTTCCTCCTTGCCGCCCTGCCGCCGCGCGGCGTCGCGGGCTCGTCGGGGTCAATCTGCTTGTCAAACGGCGACGGCGCCTGGGGGCCGACGCTGATGAGGTCGCGCTCGGCGGCCTGCGCGGCGGACTGGCCGCGGGCCGCGGCCTCCTCGGCGCTCTGCGTCGCCTTCAGCTGGTCCGCGTTCACGCGAAACGCGCGGTCGTGGCGCCGCCACGCGCCGACCGACTTCCCGTAGCCGAACTTCAGTCCCACGATGCCGCCGGCGATGAGGCCGATCGCCAGGCTCGCGAGCGTGACGAGCTGGAAGACGGAGACGATCGCGGAGACCAGGATGCCCACGGCCACGACGAGCGCGTTGTAGGCCCAGTAGCGCCTGTTCGTCTCGCACGCCCTGCCGAGCCGCTGCCCCAGCCCGTAGCCAAGCACGATGCCGAAGACCATGAACAGCATCGCGATGATGATGGTGTCCGCGCCCATCCGTCCCCCTTCGTCAGCCCGGCTCCCGGGCTAGCGCGCCTCGTCGCCGCAGCCGCAGCCCCCGTCGTGCGCGTGGCCGTGCGCGCGTCCGCTGCCGGAGGCCGCCTGCGCGTCATCGTCAGGATCGTCCAGCGCCGACCAGTCCAGCCCCGCCTCGGCGCCGGTCCGTTCGTCGGTGTAGGCGAGCGCGAGCGCCTGCGTGCCCATCGCGCCGCCGCCGATTTCCTGCAGCAGCGCGTAGAGCTGCGCGGCGGTCTCGGCCCCGGGCAGGGTCAGCTCCTCGTCCTCGGCCGCCTCCAGCGCGAGCCTCAGGTCCTTCACGTAGTGCTTGACCTGGAAGCCCGGCCGGTAGTCGCCGTCCAGGATCTTGTCACCGAAGGCGCGCATCGCCGCGGACGCCGCCGTGCCGGTCATCAGCGCGCCGAGCGTCTTGTGCATGTCCAGGCCGCCCTGCTTCGCGAACGCGAGGCCCTCCACCAGGCCGAGCATGCAGCCGGACAGCGCCACCTGGTTCGCGAGCTTGGCGACCTGCCCGTTGCCGGCCTCGCCGAACGGGATGACCAGGCGGCCCATCGCCTTGAGCGCGTCCGTCACGGGGGCGAGCGTCCTCTCGTCGGTGCCGCAGAAGATCGTGAGCGTGCCGGCCTGGGCGCCGGCCTCGCCGCCGGTCACGGGCGCGTCAAAGGCGTGCAGGCCCGCCACCTCGCCCGCGTCGTGGATCTCGCGGGCGAGCTCGGGCGACGAGGTCGTCATGTCGATCAGGTAGGTGCCCGGTCGCGCACTCGTGAGCAGGCCGTCCGTCCCGAGGTACACGTCCTCCACGTCCGAGGGGAAGCCGAGCATCGTGATCACGAGGTCCGCGTCGCGCGCGGCGTCCGCCGGGCTCTGCGCGAGGCGCGCGCCGGCGGCGACGAGCAGGTTGGTCTTCTCGACGGTGCGGTTGTAGACGGCCAGCTCAAAGCCGGCGGCCATCAGGTGCTCCGCCATGGGGCGCCCCATGATGCCGGTGCCGATGAACCCGATCCTCTTGATGGTGGTGGCCTGCGTCATGTGCCCTCCCTGTCCTGCGCGGCCCGTCCGGCGCGTCGCCCGTCCCATGAGGGCGGGCGACGGCTGGCTGCTAGCGCTTGCCGTTGTTCCAGCCGCCCGCGGAGCGGTCTATGCCCCAGAAGGCGAGCGCGACCATGCCCGGCCCGACGTGGGAGCCGATCGTGGCGTCGATCGTGAGGCGCATGATCTCCGGGCAGGGCGTGCCCTTCGCCTCGAACCAGGCGCGCACCTGCCGCTCCAGCGCGTCGGCGTCCTCGGGGCAGTCGGCGTCGGCGATGCCGATCGGCAGGCCGGGCCCCCCGACGTAGTTGCCGTCGAGCTTGGCGACCAGCCCCTTGAGCGCCTTCTTGCGGCCGCGCGACACGCCGGTGAGTGTGAGCGCGCCGTCCAGGTCATACGTGAGGTTGGCCTTCATGTCCAGCAGGGCGGACAGCGAGGCGGCCGCCTTCGGGATGCGCCCGCCCGCGGCGAGCCAGCGCAGGGAGTCCAGCGTGAAGTAGCCGTGCACGCGGCCGGGCGC
>CACZRK010000063.1 GCA_902783515.1 uncultured Coriobacteriaceae bacterium
ACGACGCGAAGCTGCTCGCGGACACGATCGTCCAGCGCGCGGCAGCCGCGGGAACCGAGCTCGAATACCCGACGATCACGTTCGTGGACCCTGTCATCGGCGCGCACTCCGGGCCGGGCACGCTCGCGCTCTTCTACTACGACGACCACGCCCACCGCTGAGACGCCCGGCGACGTCCGCAAACGTCCGCGGACTCCCGCCGACGTTTGCGGACTCATGGCATGACGCGCGACATGACGCGGCCCCGCCGAGCACGAACGCCCGGCGGGGCCGCGTCTCGCTTGCGATGGGCATGCCCTCGGGCGCGCCTGTGGCGCGGCGCCGCCCGCGAGCCTCCTGGGGGCTAGTCCCTCCCGGCCTTCTCGCCGTCATCCCCCGCCGTCGCGCCGTCCGCGCCCTCGTGCTGGATGTCGTCAAGGGAGACCGAGATCGTGTGCTGCGTCGGCACCCAGCTGACCTTCTTCACGGCCGCGGCGAGCGCGATCGGGACGTAGGTGAGCATGAACGCCGGGAACGTGAAGAGGTTCGTGAACAGGTGCCAGCGCGTCGCGTGGATGCTCTTGCGCTCCGTGATCTCAGTGAGCACGGCGAGGATGAAGAAGACGACATAGAAGCTCGCAATCGTCATGAAGAGCGAGCCGAGGCAGACCTGCTTCTCGTAGATGGAGATGAGCGACGGGAACACGAGGCCGATCAGCAGGTAGATTGCGTTGACCGAGGCGGAGATGAGCGTGAGGATCATGGCGGGCGCGAGCGTCATGAGCATGTCATAGATCGCGAAGCGCCCGTTCTTGCGCTTCGGCGCGGCCTCGCGCGACTTCAGGCGATGGACCATGCTGGAGCCATACTTGACGAGCACCTGGTAGAAGCCCTTCGTCCAGCGCATGCGCTGCTTCCATGAGGCGGCGAAGGTCACGGGCTGCTCGTCGTAGAAGACGGCGCGGTGCGCATAGCCGATCCGCAGGCCGTTGAGCGCCGCGAACGTCGAGAACTGGATGTCCTCCGTGAGCAGGTGGAAGTCCCAGCCGTCCATCTTCTCTATGATGCGGGCGTTCATGAGGTAGCCCGTGCCGGAGATGGCGCAGGAGGTGCCCAGGATCATGCGGGCGTTGTTCAGGTACTTGGACTCGCGCAGGAACCAGGTCGCGTAGCCGCGGGAGATCCAGCTGGAGTCAAAGTTCTTGGAGTTGCGATAGCTCGTCACGGCCGCGAAGATGCCCTCGTCAAAGACGTTGTTCATCTCGCGCACGTAGGTCGGGCTCAGGACGTTGTCGGCGTCAAAGACGAAGAAGCCCTCGTAGGCGTCCCCATGCTCCTCCTTCAGGCGGCGCAGGCCGTAGTCCATGACCCAGCTCTTGCCGATCTGACCGCCGGCGGGGCGCTCGTAGACCGTCGCTCCCAGGCTGCGGGCGACCTGCGCGGTGTCGTCGGTGCAGTTGTCGCAGAAGACGAAGGTGTCCAGCTTGTCCTTCGGGTAGTCCTGCTTGTTGATGGAGTCGATGAGCTCGCCGATCACCAGGCCCTCGTTATGGGCGCAGATGACCACCGCGTAGCGATGGAACGTCTTCGCCTCGCGGTAGGGCGCGTGCTTGCGCTGGAACACCACGAGTATGTAGACGATCTGATAGAAGAACGCGACGACGAAGAACGCCAGGATCAGCAGGTTGAAGACGACGATCGGGGTGACTTCCATGGGGACTCGCTCCTAGCACACGAGGTTCGCTACAGCCACGCGTTCCATGACGGGTTCTCCTTCATGGAATCGCTCTGCTCAAGTTGGCGCAGGACGTCCTCGCCCCGCGCGGTTCGTCCGATGAGCCGGTCTTCGATAGATTCTAATGCATCCTGCAGCTCGTAGGTCGGCGAGTCAACGAAGCGAAGCTCCTCGCCCGTGATGGGGTGCGTGAGCGCGAGGCTCCAGGAGTGCAGGAACTGCCGGTCCAGCCCGAGGTTCCGGCGCTCGTCGCCGCGCCCGTAGAGCTGGTCGCCGACGACGGGGTGGTTGATGTAGGCCATGTGGACGCGGATCTGGTGCGTCCTGCCCGTGTAGAGGTGGCACTCAAGCAGGCTGTAGCCCTCGTCACGCTGCCCGGACTCATACCGGGCGAGCACGTTGAACGTCGTGATGGACTGGCGCGCGCCCGGGTCCTCCGAGACCGCCATCTTGAGGCGGTCGCGCGTGGAGCGGGCGATCGGCGCGTCGATGAGCCCGTTGTCGGGCGCGACGTAGCCCTGCACGAGCGTGACGTAGCGGCGGTCGACCGTGCGCAGGCGGATCATGTCCTGCAGCCGCGCCTGGGTCTCGTCGTCCTTGGCGGCCAGCATGAGGCCGGTCGTGTCCATGTCCAGGCGGTGCACGATGCCGGGACGGTCGTCGCCCTGCAGGTGCCCGAGATGGTCGTGCCCGCAATGGAAGACGAGCGCGTTGGCGAGCGTGTGGTCGGGGTGGCCCGGCGAGGGATGGCAGACGAGGCCGCGCTGCTTTGAGAGCACGATGAGATGCTCGTCTTCAAAGCGGATGTCCAGCGGGATGCGCTCCCCCGACAGCCGCTCGTCGTCGGCCTCGTCCCTCACGGGCACGAGGACCTGTACGTCGTCCCCGCCGCGGACGAGCGCCTTCTTTGAGCGCTCCACGTCGTCGTTGACCTGGACGGACCCTGCCTCGATGAGGGAGACCGCCTTCGAGCGGCTGGCGACGCCGTCAAGCGAGCCGACGAACGCGTCAAGGCGCGTGCCGTCGGCGTCGGACGGCACGCACAGGCGGATGGCCTTCACGGAACTCAATTAGGACTCGACACCCTCTCGTCTTGCCAGAGCGAACATCGTCGCCACAAGGATTACGAACCCGCACGTCAGTGCCACGTCGGCGACGTTGAAGACGGGGAAGTTCATGAACAGGAACGTGAGCATGTCCGTCACGGATCCCTGCGAGACGCGGTCGATCGCGTTGCCGACGCCACCCGAGGATATCATGCCGAGCGCGATCACCTCGGCGGGGTTCGCCGGTTCGAAGCGCCGCAGTGCGACGCAGCATCCCGCCGTCACGGCGACCGCGCACACGACGAGCAGGATCGTCGCCCCCTGCATCATGCCGAACGCGGCGCCCCCGTTCTGGACGAGCGTGAGGCCAAGGACGTGCGGGACGAGCGTCACGACGGCGGCGGGGTCCAGCGCCGCGCGCGCCCAGGCCTTCACGGCCTGATCGACCGCGAGCAGCAGGACGAAGACGGCCGCGAACAGCGCCGTTCTCGCCCGATGCCCCATGGGTGCCGTGCGCCTCGCCATATGCCATCCCTCCCCTTGCGTCTCGCGAGGCGCCCGCCCGGCGAGGGGCGGGCGCCCGCGGTGGCCGCGAC
>CACZRK010000064.1 GCA_902783515.1 uncultured Coriobacteriaceae bacterium
CCATCTGATCGTCCTGCGGCTGGCGATGTCTGATTCTACGGCCTACGAGAGCCCCGCAGACATGATCCTGCCCATGAGGTCCATGCCGGGGGTCAAGGGGTCGCTGGTTCGAATCCAGTCCACCCGACCAGAAGAACAGCAGGTCAGAGGTTTAATCCTCTGACCTTTTTCGTTCTTGCACCAAAATGCGAATGTGGCGCCAGACTGCGCCATCATGCGTAGAAGGTCGTTCCGTCCTCCACGTCGAACAGCTTGCGGAGGAAGTCGCTCTTTCCGCTGAGCACGCGATCAACGTACACGCGGTCCCTCTCCACGCGGATGAAGACGAGGTAGCCCCTCTCCTCCACGAACCGCCAGCTCGACCGTATGCGGCACCTTGAGTCAAGTGGCGTCGTCGCTAGCGGGAAGTCCGCGACGCCGTCCACGCGGTCGAGTATGGCCGTGATGGTCCTCTCGGCCGCGGTGGGCTCGTTGTTCTCGACGGCTATCCACTCCCGGATGGCATCGAGGTCGTCCACAGCAACGGGCGACCAAACCACCTCAGCTGGCATCGGACGACTCTCCGGAGAATCTCGCCCTCACGTCGGAGGCCGCCACCCAGCCCTCGGACTCGCCTGACATGCGTCCGCGCTGCAGCTCGGAGAAAAGGGTCTGCTCCGCGACCAGGTGGTCGTAGTCGTCCATGTCAAGGATGGCGTAGCGGCCGTGCCCGTTCTTGGTGAGGAAGACCGGGGACCCGGGGCGGACGCCCTCAAGGACCTCGGTATAGCTGCGCAGGGTCGAGACTGGCATGATGGCAGGCATGACGCACCTCCAAGAGTTTGCTGAAGAAACTTGTGATAGATACTACAGCAAAGACTGAGAAAGAGGGAAGGGCGCGCACATGCGAGCCTCCCCAACCCCTGGGGTGAGAGCCTGCGCTCCATCACCTCGGCGATGGTCTCTGCGGTCGCCTGCTTGGCGCTGGCGCCTGCGCTCGCGTAGACGTCGGACGTAATGGCGGCGCTCGCGTACCCTAGAATCGAACTCACGGCGAACGTCATCGTCTCAAAGCACCCGGTGTTCCCGAACCCCCCTCGCGGCCATCCTGACGGACTTGATCACGGAGCTGAGGCCCTCCGGGATGGCGCTCGTCGAGCCCCTCCGCCACCAGGTGGGGACGCTCTCCCGCTCCTTGCGGAGCGTCCTCGCGACCACCTTCATCCTGCGCGGCGGGCGGTCGTCTCGCACCGCCAGATATCGAGGCAGCGCCAGGTGCGCTCGCGGGCGTCGTGACACGGCGTCATGCGGAGAAGTCCGTTCCGTCCTCCAAGTCGGACAGGCGTCAAGCGGTGTCGTCGCAAGCGGGAAGTCCGCGACGCCGTCCACGCGGTCGAGTATGGCCGCAATGGCTCTCTCGGCTGTGGTCTGCCCGTCGTTCCGACCATCCTCCTGAAAGAACGTGTCTCGCACGGGAGCCAGCGCATGAGACGCTGACGCCTCTCATGGCCGCCCTCCAGCTTGCCTTCGCCGTCAAGGACCCGTCGCGTCGCGTGGGCTACAATGCACGGGCGACGGCGCGCGGTGGCATGGGGGATCACGCGGCGCGGTCGCCGCGTGGTGACGGTTGGAGCGGCTTGGGGGGACGACATGGGGCGTGCGTGCGGGTCCGCGGATGGTTCCGAAGCGTCGGACGACAGGGGATGGCTGCGCATCGGCCAGATGGCGCGGCTCAACTCCGTCAGCGAGAAGGCCCTGCGCGTCTATCAGGCGCGGGGGATCCTCACGCCGGCGAAGACGAACGCCGAGACCGGCTATCGGTATTACACGCTGGATCAGTGCGCGACGCTTGACATGGTGAACCAGCTGCAGGCGATAGGCCTCACGCTCGACCAAATCGCCGACATCGCCGCCGCGGGCGACGTCGAGCACCTCAGGGCCTGCGTGGAGGGGCGCATCGACGCGCTTGACGCACGCGCGCGGCAGATCGCGATGGCGCGGCAGCTCGCGCAGGACCTGCTCGACTCCTGTGACGTCTACCTCAAGAAGCCGCCCTGCAACACGCCGCGGCTGGAGTACGTGCCCCCGCGGACGATCCTGCGGTTCCCGCTGGACCATCCCGCCAACGACGCCAACGTCGACGGGCACGCCTACATGGCGAGCTGGGAGCGCGACCTGCGCGAGGTGAAGCGCCGGATCCTCGAGCGCGGCTGGCCGCTCGCGCTGTTCCGCAACGTCGGCTGCCTCGTGGAGCGCGACGACCTGGTCGCGCACAGGATCCGTTACGGCTCGGCGTGGGTGACGGTCACGCCCGCGTTCGGCGAGGCGGTGCGCCCGTACGTCGAGACGATCCCGGGCGGCGTCTGCGTCACGGAGTACGTGGACAGCATCTACCTCTCGGACGGCCGCGAGCGCGAGACGGTCGAGCTCCTGCGGCTGCTGGACGCGTGCGAGCGGCGCGGGCTCGAGGTGGCGGGGGACTACGCGGGCGAGGTCATCGCCGACGGCCCCGCGTTCTGCTTTGACGGGCGGCAGATGCTCTTTCGCATGTGCCTGCCGGTGAGGGTCGCCGGCCAGCAGGGCGCGTGACCGGTCGCCGCGGCCCGCGCCCGCGCCATCCGACCCGCGCCGGCGCGGCCGCGTTCGGGCGAGGAGGTTCCCGCCCGAACGCGGCCTGCCCCCTTATCCTCTTGTCGTGTCCGTCTCGCTCGCGAGCACGCCGACGTTCGGCCGGTTCGCGTAGCGGTCGCCCGCCGCCTTGGTGCCGGGCGCGGGCGGCACGTCCGCCTCGTCCACGGCGTCGACCTGGATGGAGACGACGTCGCTCGCGAAGTAGCGCGCCGCCGTCGCGCCGAGCCAGAGCTGGTTGGTGCCGCCGACGCTCGCGGAGAGCGGCTTGCCGTCAAGCGCGTAGACGATCAGCGTCTTGCGCTGCAGCACGTAGGAAAGCGGCAGGCTCACCCGATAGCCGTCCGCGGAGGTGAACGTGATCACGTTCGCGTCGTCCGACAGCCCCAGGCCTGCGAGCACCTCGCGCAGGTCGACGCCCGTGACGTCCGCGTTGACGGTCGCGCGCCCGTCGGCGGGGTTGCCCAGGCACGTGCACCCCATGACCTGCGTGACGGACGCCTCGCGGGACAGCTCGCCGATCGTTGCGCTGACCTGTGACGCGACGCCGCTGCCGGAGATGGAGATCGTCCAGTCGGCGGCGTCTGCGACGCCGGCGGCAGCCGACGTCGTCGCCAGCGTCGCGTCGGCGGTGCCGGAGCACAGGATCGCGCTCGCGCCGCGCATCGCGCGGGCGACCTCCTGGGCGGACGAGACGCGGTCCTGCGTGTAGGCGAAGGTGCCCTCCACGACGCGCGGCGCGCGCACCTGCAGCCCGGGCGCCGTGGCCGCCTGCGTCGCGA
>CACZRK010000065.1 GCA_902783515.1 uncultured Coriobacteriaceae bacterium
CCTGGCGCAGCCGGCGGTCGTCGGCGTCTTCGCGCAGGCGCGCGCCGAGGGCGCCGCGTTCGGGCGCAGCAACGGCGGCGCGGGGCGCACCGTGGACGTGGAGTACGTCTCGGCGAACCCCGTCGGGCCCATGCACGTCGGCCACGGCCGCTGGGCGGCGCTCGGCGACTCGCTGTGCCGCGTGCTCGAGCACGCGGGCTGGCGCGTGACGCGCGAGTTCTACATCAACGACGCCGGGAGCCAGATGGACGTGTTCGCCCGTTCCATCGACAAGCGCTACCGGCAGCTGGACGAGCTCATGCGGCAGGGGCGCACGCTGGACGAGGCGTACGACGCCCTTGAGGCCGATCGCGTCGCGATGTTGGACGACCCGAACGACGAGCACCCGGAGCTGCACCCGCTCGCGAACGACTTCGCGGCCGAGCTCGGCGCGGACTCCTACGGCGGCGCCTACATCATCGACACCGCGCGCCACTTCTACGAGACCGACGGTCGCGCCGACCTGGACCGTCCCGCCGAGGAGCGCGTGCACGACTTCCGCGAGCGCGGGTACGCCCTGATGCTAGACGCCATCAAGACGACGCTGAAGTCCTGCGGCGCGCCGTTTGACGTGTGGTTCTCAGAGCGCACGCTGCACGCGCCCGACGAGAGCGGCCAGACGGCGATCACCCGCGCGTTCGACCGCCTGCGCGCCGAGGGCCTGCTCTACGAGCGGGACGGGGCGACCTGGTTCAAGTCCACCGCGTACGGCGACGACAAGGACCGCGTGCTCGTGAAGAGCGACGGCGCCTACACGTACTTCGCCGCGGACATCGCGTACCACCTGAACAAGCTCAGCCGCGGGTTCGACCGCCTCATCGACATCTGGGGCGCCGACCATCACGGCTACATCCCGCGCATGCAGGCGGCGGTCGCGGCGTTCGACCATCCCGGCGCGCTGGACGTGCTGCTCGGCCAGCTCGTGAACCTGCTGCGCAACGGCGAGCCGGTCCGCATGAGCAAGCGCCGCGGCACGATGATCACGTTCCAGGAGCTGCTCGAACTCGTCGGCTCGGACGCGGCCCGCTACCTGCTGGTGAGCACCTCCGCCGAGCAGGAGGTGAACTTTGACATCGAGAAGGCCCGGCAGCAGAGCTCGGACAACCCGGTCTTCTACGTGCAGTACGCGCACGCCCGCATCTGCTCGATCATCTGCCGCGCCGCCGGCCGCGCGACCTCCGAGGGCGTGGACAACCGCGCGCTTGACGCCGTCGCCGACGAGCTGATCGGCGCCGCGCCTGACCTGAGCCTGCTGACCGACCCGACCGAGCTCGCGCTCGCGCGGCACATCGCCGGCTTCGGCGACACCGTCGCCGGCTGCGCCGAGGACCTCGCGCCGTTCCGCCTCACGCACTACGCGACCGACCTCGCGGCTGCGTTCCACGCGTTCTACACGTCGTGCCACGTCCTGACCGACGACGCCGAGCTCACGCGCGCCCGCCTCGTCGTCTGCGACGCCGCCCGCCGCGTGCTGGAGCTGACGCTGTCGCTCGTCGGCGTGAGCGCACCCGTGCACATGGCGCCCGCGCCCGCCGCGGCAGACGCCGACGCCGTCACCGACCTCGCCTCCGAGCCGTCGCGCGCCTAGGCGCCGCGCCGCGGGGGACCGCCGAAAGGAGCACGCACCATGCGCACCGTCAATGTTGGCATCATCGGCCTCGGCACCGTCGGCGGCGGCTTCGTGCGCCTGCTCGCGCGCCACCACGACGACTACGTCACGGCGTACGGCGTGGACCTGCGCCTGGCGCGTGGCTGCGCCCGCAACCCGCGCCACGCCGAGGAGCTCGGGCTCGCCCCGGGCGTCTTCACGACTGACTGGCACGACGTCACGGGCGACCCTGACGTGGACATCGTCGTGGAGCTCATCGGCGGCGACCACCCCGCGATCGAGATCTTCCGCGAGGCGTTTTCCAACGGCAAGCACGTCGTGACGGCCAACAAGGCGATGCTCTCGCGTCACATGGGCGAGCTCGCGGGCCTCGCGCACGCCAGCGGCGTGCAGCTGCGCTGCGAGGCGGCGGTGGCGGGCGGCATCCCGATCGTCGAGACGCTCGAGCACGCCCTGGTGGGCAACGAGATCCTCACGATCGCCGGCATCGTGAACGGCACGACGAACTACATGCTCACGCGCATGGAGCGGGAGGGACTCTCGTTTGACGAGGTCCTGGCCGACGCGCAGCGGCTCGGCTACGCCGAGGCTGACCCGACGGCCGACGTGGACGGCCTGGACGCCGCCGCGAAGGCGGCCATCCTGGCGACGATCGGCTTCAGCACGCGCGTCACGATGGACGACGTCTCCGTCGTGGAGGGCATCCGCCACGTGGACGCGCAGGACGTGCGCAACGCCTCCGCGTTCGGCTACCGCATCAAGCTGCTCGCCGTGGCGCGCCGCACGCCGGACGGCCTGGACGTCCGCGTGCACCCGGCGATGATCTCCAAGGACCACCAGCTCGCCCGCGTGGACGGCGTGTACAACGCCGTGTACGTGGTCGGCGACGCGGTGGGCGAGACGATGTACTTCGGCGCGGGCGCCGGCGCGTTCCCCACGGCGAGCGCCGTGATGGGCGACGTGATCGCGCTCGCGACGCCGATCGCCTTCGGCGGCGCCCCGCTGCCCGAGGCCGAGCCGTTCCCGCGCGCGCAGCCGATCCGCACCGCCGACAGCCTGCACGAGCGCTACTACGTCCGCATGACGGTGAGCGACGCGGCGGGCATCCTCGCGCGCGTCGCGGGCGTCTTCGGCGAGCACGGCGTGTCGCTCGCACAGCTGAACCAGACGGCGGGCGAGACGGGCGAGGCGGGGGAGACGGTGCAGATCGTCCTCGTCACGCACCGCTCGCTGGAGCGCGACGTGCGCGACGCCCTTGACCAGCTGCGCGCGACCGACGGCGTCCTCGCGATCGAGTCGGTCATCCGCGTGGAGGACACCGACGCGTGGCGCCGCGAGGCGATGGACGCGTAAGGGCGGCGCCACCCAGAGGGGGGCGGCCACCCAGAAGGGGGCGGCCACCCCCGGGGGCGCCTCGTCTGCCGGCCGCCTCGCGTCGGCCGCGCCCGCGTGGTGTCACAGGCGCCGGAGGACCTCCGGCAGCAGCGCG
>CACZRK010000066.1 GCA_902783515.1 uncultured Coriobacteriaceae bacterium
GCGGGCTTCATGAGCATGCCCTGGCCGCCACCGAAGGGCGCGTCATCCACCGTGTTGTGCCGGTCGTGCGTCCAGGTCCGCAGGTCGTGCGCGCGGAACTCGAACACGCCGGCACGGCGCGCCCGCCCCATGATGGAGGTGGACATGATGGGCTCGAACATCTCCGGGAAGACCGAGAGCGTCTCTATGCGCAGGGGCGCGCCAGGCGACGCGGCCGCGTCGGGCGCGTCGGGCGCGCTCATCGCGCGTCCCCCTCGTCAGGCACGAGCCCGGGCAGCAGGCGAACGGTGATCGGGCCGCGCGGGGGGATCTCGCCCACGCGGTCGTCGATGACCGGCATGAGGACCTCGCCGTACGGGCCACCCTCGATGCGCCACACGTCGTTGGCGGGCAGCACCATGACCTCGGCGACGCTGCCGATCGGCCCGCGCGCCTCGTCCACGACCTCGCGGCCGACCGCGCTCATGACGTCGGAGGCGCGCGACGCCTCGGGGACGTCCTCGCGACGGACCAGCACCAGCTTCCCCACGAGCGGCTCGGCCTCGGAGAGGCCGTCTGCCCCCGAGAGCGCGACGACGGCCTGCTGCTCGTCACCGCGCACACCCATCACCCTGCGACGCCGCGGACCGCGCATCTCGGGGGGCGTGAGCCACACGTCCATACCCTCCGTCAGACAAAAAGGGAGGCCGTCGAGCGGTGCTACGACGACCTCCCCATGTCTGCCATGTGTGCGGACGATGCGAGCGACGTTCACGTAGGGCGTCAAAGACGTCTTCGTCACGCTACTCTACAACCTCCACCTCGGCATTGATGCCAAGCTTGGACCCACAGGCATGCGCCAGTGAGCGGATCGACTTGATCACGCGCCCGTGCCTGCCGATGATGCGTCCGACGTCATCGGGACTGACGCTCACCTCGATAAGCGACGATTCGGGACCGTCCGTGACGTCGATCGAGATCGCCTCCGGATGGTCCGCGAGCGCTGTGACGAGATACTCCACGAGATCAGCCACGCGGTCGCTCGGCAGCTCCCCCTCCGGATCCTCGACGTCCGCGGGCACGTCGTCCGCGGCGTCGTCCGTCGGCAGGAGCTCCCCCTGATCGAGGTCCTCGGCCTCAGTCATGGCTACTCAGCCTTTTCGGCCTCAGCGGCAGCCTTGGCAGCGGCCTTCTTGCTCGGCTTCTTGGCCTTGGGGGCGACGTCCGTCCTGGGGTTGCGGACGCTCTCGACGAGGCGGGCGGTGGTGTCGGTCATCTGGGCGCCGCACGCGATCCACTTGTCGACCTTCTCCAGGTCAACCTGAACGAACGGAGGCTCGACCATCGGGTTGTAGCGGCCGACTTCCTCAATGCAGCGACCGTCGCGCTTCACGCGAGAGTCGATGACGACGATGCGATAGTACGGGTTCTTCTTGGAACCATGACGCGCGAGACGAATCTTGACAGCCAATGAAAGCTCCTTGGTACAAGTGGGATGGAACCCACGTGTGTAGATACAGCAGAACTGCATGATACCGCATCCGGTACCGAGGGAAAAGTGGACTTTTGGTGGCCTGCACAGATCGATCGGCTTTAAGCTTTGCTTCATGCGTTGCGGCTATGCTGTCTTGCGAAATCCTGCCCATGACCCCGGGCGCGGGGGCCCGACACCGACCCGTCCGCGCCCGACCGCATCCAAGCCGCCGGCCGCATGTCCGGCGCGAGAGAAGGACGGCGCCAATGAACGTTCTCATCGTGGAGGACGAGGTCAACCTCGCGGAGGCCCTCGCGCACATCCTGAAGGACCAGCACTGGAGCGTGGACGTCGTGCACGACGGCAACGCCGGCCTGAGCTACGGCCTGTCCGACGCCTACGACGTCATCGTGCTTGACCTCATGCTGCCGGGCATCGACGGCATGGAGGTCGCGCGACGCCTGCGCGCAAAGGGAATCTCCACACCGATTCTCATGCTCACCGCCCGCTCGAGCATCAAGGACAAGGTGAGCGGCCTGGACTGCGGCGCGGACGACTATATGACCAAGCCGTTCTCCACCGAGGAGCTGCTCGCCCGCCTGCGCGCCCTCACGCGGCGCACGGGCGAGGTCGTGCTGGACGAGCTGCAGTTCGGCGACCTCACGCTGGACCTCTCCAACATGAACCTGACGTGCGGCGCGCGCAGCGTCCACCTCTCCCAGCGCGAGGGCGACGTCATGAAGCTCCTCATGAAGACGCCCAAGGCGGCGCTGTCCAAGGAGGCGCTGCTGACGCGCGTCTGGGGCACCCAGGGCGAGTCGAGCGCGAACAACGTGGAGGCGTACATCTCGTTTCTGCGCAAGAAGCTCAACTTCTTGAACTCGCGCGTCGTCATCAGCACGATACGCATGCTTGGGTACCGTCTGGACGACACCGAGCCGCCCGCCGAGCAGGCGTAGCGCGGCCGGCCAGCACGCGGAGGCATCATGCGAAAGGTCGACAAGACAACCCGCTTGCTGCGCAGGCTGCGCAGCAAGATCGTCGTGGCCATCATGGTCTCCTCGGGGATCGTGATCATGGTGGCCATGGCGTCCGTGCTCGCGCTCACGTACCGCACGAACTATCAGGACATCGGCGACGCGCTGGAGAAGGCGTGCACGCTCGGCCCCGACGAGACGGTCCTGTACAGCGTCGGGCGCAGCGCAGGCAAGAGCGCGGTCGACCGGCCCGAGCGCTCGGGCGGCCCCTACATGCCGACCGCCGTGTTCCTCGTGGACGACGACGGGGACGTGGTCGCCTCAAACGAGGACTTCGTCACGATGGACGACACCGTGCGCGACGCGGCGATCAAGGCCGCGCTCGCCAGCTCGAACGCCGAGGGGCACATCGCCGACGCCAGCGTCTTCTACAAGCGCGTGGCCGTCACCGGCGGATACGTGGTCGCCTTCGCCGACACGACCACCTTTGACGCCACCATCACGCGCGCCGCCACGCTCCTCGCGCTGGCGAGCGCCCTGTTCCTCGCGGCGCTCCTCGTCGTGAGCGAGATCATCGCGCGCCTCGTCACGCGGCCCGTCCAGCACGCCTGGGAGCAGCAGGCGAACTTCATCGCCGACGCCTCGCACGAGCTCAAGACGCCGCTCACCGTGCTGATCGCCAACAACGAGATCATGCTCGCGCACCCCGAGTTCACGGCGCAGGAGCGCGCCACGTGGCTGGAGGGCAGCCGCGTGGAGGCGGAGCACATGCGCGGCCTGATCGAGGACATGCTCACGCTCGCGCGCGACGAGGCGACGAGCCCCGCGGACCAGCTCGGCGCCATGGCAAGCGTCGACCTCTCGGCGCTCGTGGAGCGCGCGAGCCTCGCCTTTGACGCCGTCGCCTTCGAGCGCGGCGTGACCGTGCGCGAGGACGTCGCCGAGGGCGTGACCGTGCGCGGGGACGAGCAGGCGCTGGAGCGCATGACCAAGACGCTCGTGGACAACGCCGTGAAGTACGCCGGCGAGGGTGGCTCGGTGCTCGTGCGCCTGACCGCCGACAGGCGCGACCACCCCGTCCTCAGCGTGCACAACACCGGGGCGCCCATCGCGCCCGACGACCTCGCGCACGTCTTTGATCGCTTCTGGCGCAGCGACGCGGCGCGCTCGCGCGAGTCCTCCGGGGGCTACGGCCTGGGGCTCGCGATCGCAAAGAGCATAGCCGAGCGTCACGGCGCGCGCATCTCCGCGACGAGCACCGAGCAGGACGGCACGACCTTCACGGTCGCCTTCTGACGGCGTACCATGCGGGTGTGACCGATGGGCTCGCGCCGACGCGCACGGCGACGCCGCGCCGTCGCTCAAGGGAGGAGCACGCCATGGACGCAGAGGCGGCGACGCGTGCCGTCGCATGGGACGGCCCCGCGGTCGGGCTGCTTGACCTGGACGCCTTCTTCGCCTCCGTCGAGCAGCTCGACCATCCCGAATGGCGCGGCAAGCCCGTCATCGTGGGAGGCGACCCCGAGCGCCGCGGCGTGGTCTCGACCGCAAGCTACGAGGCGCGGCGCTACGGCGTGCACTCGGCGATGCCGTCCGCGCAGGCACGGCGGCTCTGCCCGGACGCCATCTGGACGCGCGGCGACTACGCGCGCTACCGCGAGGTCTCCGGCAGGGTCATGGCGATCCTCGGCGCCGAGACGCCCTACGTCGAGCAGGTCTCGATCGACGAGGCGTTCTTTGACGTCACCCCGGGGCGATACTCCAACGAGGACCCGGTTACCATCGTGCGGCGCGTCTCCGAGGCGGTGCGTGCGCTGGGCGTGACCTGCTCCATCGGACTCTCCGTGAACAAGACGACCTCCAAGATCGCCTCCGAGCGCAACAAGCCGCGCGGCATCACGGTCGTCTACCCGGGCACGCAGCGCGCGTTCCTCGCCCCGCTCTCCGTCCGCAGCATGAGCGGCATCGGCGCGCGCGCAGAGCAGGCGCTGCGCGAGCTGGGCATCACGACGCTCGGCGACCTGGCGGCCGCGGACCCCGACGCGCTCGAGCGGAGGCTGGGCGTCCTCGGCCCCCAGCTCGTGATCCGCGCGCGCGGCGAGGAGCGCTCCCCCGTCGTCGAGCAGGCCGCCGAGGAGGACGTGAAGTCCGTCTCCAACGAGCGGACGTTCGCCGAGGATCTCACGAGCGGCGAGGACGTGCGCCCCGCCGTCGGGTACCTCTCCTCCCTGGTGGCGCGCCGGCTGCGCAGGCGCGGCATCGCCGGCAGGACCGTCACGCTCAAGATCGCGTTCTCCTACGGCGACACGCACACGGTGCGCACCACGCTGCCCGTGCCGACCGACGACGAGCACGAGATCGCCGCGGCCGCGCGCGGCCTGCTCCCCTCGCTGTGGCACGAGGGCGACCACGTGCGCCTCATGGGCGTCGGCGTGAGCGGATTCTCGGACGGGTCCCCCACCGAGCAGCTCTCGCTGTTCCAGGACGTGGAGCGCGACGACGAGCGCCGCGCAAAGAACAAGCGGCTCGCGCAGGCGTCGGACGCACTGCGGAGCCGCTTCGGTGACGCGGCGCTCATGTATGGCAGCGAGCTGCGCTTTCGCGAGCGCACCTCCCACACGGCGCCCCAGCACAAGCCCGACGTTTAGGCGACGGGCTCGCCGGGGCGGCCATGCCTCGGCGCAGGCGGGAGACGGCTTGGCGCGCCCCCCGCGACGCTACGCGGGCTGCCCGTCGACGGGTGCCGCGGACGCATCGCCCTCAGCCTGCGCGGCCTCGGGACGCGGGCGCTCGACGATCTCCCCGTCCACGACATCGTAGTAGCGGGCGTTGGCCCACAGGTGCTCCAGGCGGTAGAACTGGCGCGCCTGCGGCTGGAACAGGTGCACGATGACGGGACCGTAGTCGATGAGCGCCCACGAGCACTCCTCGCGACCCTCGATCGCGATGGGCTCGGCGCCCTCCAGCTTCAGAGTGTCCTCGACGTCGTCGACGAGCGAGTCCACGTGGCGGTTCGTCGTGCCGGTCGCGATCACGAAGAAGTCGGTGATGTCGGCGACCTCGGACACGTCCGCGATCACCACGTCGGTGGCCTTCTTGTCGTCAAGAACGTGAGCTGCGGCGAACGCGAGATCCTTCGGCTCCACGCTTGCATCCTCCTTCTGCCGGCGCGCGTCTCGCCGCCGGCGCTCGTGCGCGCCCCTGGTCGGGCGCGCCCTTCTCATCCGTCCATAGTACAGGTTCGCGTCGGGCGCCCGCCTCGCCGCGGCCGCGTCACCACCGCATCAGCGCGCTCCGCCGGCGGCGGCCGGCGCGTCCAGACGGTCGGCGTAGGCGTTCCAGACGTCCACGCACGGCGGGTAGACGTAGCGGTGGCGCTTCACGAGATAGAGCAGGTTCTGCTGCAGGCACGCGGCGAACAGGACGTCCAGCGGGTCGGCCGCGCGCGAGCGCAGCGCGTCCAGGTCCGGGCCCCGCAGCGGCTCCAGCATGTCGGCGCAGTAGATCACGATGTCCAGGGCGGACATCCCCTCGGCCCCCACGGTGTGACGCGCGATCGCCTGGAACGCCTCCGGCGGCAGGTCGTCAAACTCCTGCGGCAGGGTCGCCGCCGCGGTCATGCCGTGCAGCACCGGCGTGACGCGATCGTCGCGCGCGGACAGGCCCAGGCCGACGCGGCGTGCCTTCTCCCAGAGCTCGTCCGCCGAGAGATGCTTGTCCCAGTCGTGCAGTAGGCCCGCGGCACAGGCGACGAACTCGTCCACGCCATGCGCCCGGGCGATCCGCCGCGCCGTCTCGGCGACCGAGAGGCTGTGCCGCAGGCGGTGCCCCGAGAGATGGCCCTCCACGCGGGCGACGATCTCGGCGAGCCGCGCCTGCCGCGCATCGTCGAGCGCCGTGGCGGCCGGGCCCGCCCAGCCGTAGTCCTGGCGCGGGTCCACCTGCAGGACGCGCACGCCGAACCCCGTCGATGCCGCCTCGGAGGCGGCACGCTTCTTCCCCATGTTCACTCAGCTCCTTCCCTGCGGAACGCGCCGGCCGCCGTGCGATACAGGCCGCGCCCGTCAATGTAGGCGCGCACGCGCGGGTCGAGTAGGCCCGTCGTCGAGCGCCCCTCGGCCACGAGCCTGCGGACCTGCGTCGAGGAGACCCGCGTGACGTCCCCC
>CACZRK010000067.1 GCA_902783515.1 uncultured Coriobacteriaceae bacterium
CGTCGACGGCCATGTCAAGGATGCAGCCCTCCTTGGAGATGCCCTCACCATAGAGGATGTCAAACTCGGCCTGCTTGAAGGGCGGCGCGACCTTGTTCTTGACCACCTTGACGCGCACGCGGTTGCCGATGATCTCCGAGCCCTGCTTGATGGAGTCAACGCGACGGATCTCCATGCGGACGGACGAGAAGAACTTGAGCGCGCGACCGCCGGGCGTCGTCTCGGGATTGCCGAACATGACGCCGATCTTCTCACGAATCTGGTTGATGAAGATGCACGTCGTCTTTGACTTGGAGAGCGAGCCCGCGAGCTTGCGCAGCGCCTGGCTCATGAGTCGCGCCTGCATGCCGACGACCGTATCGCCGATCTCGCCCTCGATCTCGGCGCGGGGCACCAGCGCCGCGACGGAGTCGATGACGACGACGTCGATGGCGCCCGACCGCACGAGCATGTCACAGATCTCAAGGGCGTCCTCGCCCGTGTCGGGCTGTGAGATGAGGACCTCGTCTATGTCCACGCCAAGCCGTGCCGCATAGCTTGGATCGAGCGCGTGCTCGGCGTCGATGAACGCGACGACGCCGCCCATGGCCTGCGCCTCGGCGAGAATCTCAAGCGACAGCGTCGTCTTACCGCTGGACTCGGGACCATAGATCTCGATGATGCGGCCGCGTGGGACGCCGCCGATGCCGAGCGCCGCGTCCAGCGCGAGCGCGCCGGTCGGGATGGCCTCGACGTCAAGCTCGCACGCCCCGTCACCATACTTCATGATGGCGCCTTTACCGAAGCGCTTCGTGATCTCGCTCGTCGTGAGCTCGATCATCCTGTCGCGCTCCTCGCCGGTCGTGCGCTCGTGAATCTCCTTGGTGCTGCCGCTCTTTTTGGTTGCCATGTCTCCACCTTCGTTGCCGTGTGCCTGTATCATATTCGAACAACTGTTCGCTGTCAATGAGCTTCGCAATTGCACCATGCAGACTAGACGAAGGCGGTGACAGGAACGCGCGACACGAGCCCACAAAGATTGACAACGGTATGACGGACTCCAAAAGTCGCAGGTCACGGCTGTCGGTCGACGTGATGTCCCGCCTCGCGCGCACTGAATGCGTGTGAGAATGCCACGTCCCGTGGACGTCGTGCGACGTTCTTACGCAAGGGCGTCGCGCAGCATCTCAAGCGCGCAGAGCACCGTCTGGAGGCGGACTTGCTCGCGGTCGCCGGCAAAGTGCCTGGTCATCGTGGTTGTCGCGCCGTCACGGGACGCCATGCCGAAGCAGACGGTGCCGACGGGCGTCTCGCTCGTGCCGCCGCCGGGACCGGCGACGCCCGTCACGGCGACGCAGTGATCGACGTCGAGTCGGGCTCGTCCACCCGAGGCCATCTGCTCGGCGGTCTGCTCGGAGACGACGCCGTGGTCCGTGATCGTTTCGTGGCTGACGCCGAGCACGGACTCCTTGACGCGGGCCATATAGCTCGTGACGCCGCCGGCAATCACCTCGGAGGAGCCGGGGACTGACGTGATCGCGCCGCTGATGAGGCCGCCCGTGAGCGACTCCGCCGTGCCGATCGTCACGTGGGCGGCCGCGGCGGAGGCGACGACCTCGGCCGCGAGGCGCTCAATCTGAGCGCGCAGCGCCGCGAGGTCGGATCGCTCGGCGGGCACGCTGCCGGGGCGTGTCGCGCCCTGCCCGGCAACTGCGGGCGTCGTCGTGACATGAGCGTCAGGCTCGTCGTTCGTGAACAGCGTGCGCGACTTCGCGAAGTAGTCAATCATGGAGACGATCGTGAGAACGATCGCAACGATCATGAGGAACCAGGCGATCGTGTTCGCGATGCCGGCGACGCTCGCGAGCTGCGCGGCGTCCTTCACCATGAACACGCAGATGGCGACCATCGTGCAGAGCGTCTTCGCCTTGCCGAAGTAGCTCGCGGCGATCACGACGCCCGCGCTGGCGGCCAGCATGCGCAGACCGGAGACGAGCAGCTCGCGCACGACGATGACGATGGGCACCCAGCTCGGCAGGCCGCTCGTCTGGACGAGGACGGTCAGGGCGCTGACCACGAGAAGCTTGTCCGCGATCGGGTCCATGAACTTGCCGAACGTCGTGACCTCGTTGCGCGAGCGCGCGAGATAGCCGTCAAGGCTGTCGGTGAGGGAGATGAGCGCGAACAGCGCCATGCACACCCACGGCTTGGAGGCGGCGGAGCCCCACGGCGCGAGCATCGCGACGATGAGGACCGGGATCATGACGATTCGGACGCAGGTCACGACGTTGGCGGGAGTCCATGGAATGGATCCGCCCTTTGTGCCTTCAGCCATGTGCGATCACTTCTCCGATGACTATGATCTTGTGGCGGCCCGCGGGAGGCGCCCACGGGCCGCGAGGAACCGTGCGGCGCCCGGCGCTAGAGCCCGGCGCTAGAGCCGCTTGCCGGATGGGCCGGGCTCGGCGGCGTCCGGGGCGACGATGGTGCCAAAGAGCTCGTAGCAGACGGCATCGTCGATGCGGACCTCGTAGAACTCGCCCATGGTGACGTCCGCCTGCCCAAGGTGCACGACGCCGTCCGAGTCGGGCGCCTGGAAGTAGGCGCGCCCGATCGCCTCGACGTTGCCGTCGTCGTCCTGCTCGGTCGCGTCCACCAGGACGCGGTACGTCTTGCCCACGCGCGTCGCGGCGGACGCGAAGCCGTAGGTGTCGGCGATGTCCTGCAGCTCCTGCGCGCGCTCGAGCTTCTCGTCCTCGTCCACCTGGTCGGGCAGCTCGGCCGCCGCGGTGCCGTCCTCCTGCGAGTACGCGAACACGGAGGTGTAGTCAAAGTCGCTGCGCCTCAGGAAGGCGCAGAGGTTCTCGAACTCCTCGTCGGTCTCGCCGGGGAAGCCGGCCATCGCGGTGGTCCTGACGACCATGCCGGGAATGTCCGCGCGCAGACGGTCGATGAGCTCGGTGAACGAGCGGTCGTCGCCGGTGCGGTTCATGCGCGCCAGGACCTCGGCGCAGCTGTGCTGCAGGGGCAGGTCGATGTAGGGGACGACCTCGGGGGTGTCGCGGATCGCGGCGACGAGGTCGTCGGTCATGCCCTCCGGCTGCAGGTACAGGACGCGCAGCCAGCCGTTGACGGGTCGCAGCTCCGCGGCGACCTCGCGGATGAGCCAGGCGAGCGTGCGCCCCTCGGGCAGGTCGCTCCCCCAGATCCCCGTGTCCTGGCCGATGAGCACGACCTCGCGCACGCCTCCCTGGACGAGGCCGCGGACCTCGTCCAGAATGACGTCGGCGGGGCGTGAGTGATATCGGCCGCGGATGTACGGGATCGCGCAGAACGAGCAGAAGCGGTCGCAGCCGTCGCTGATCATGACGTAGGCGGTCGCTGAGCGCACGGTGCGCAGGACCTCCGGCGTGCGGGGCGCGTAGGTGTCCACCGAGGTGAGGCCGCAGACGCGCGCGAGCACGTCGACGACCGAGTCCTCCTGGTCTACCGGCAGGAACGCCGCGACCTCGGGCATCTCCTCCACGAGCTTCTCGCCGTAGCGCGACGGGATGCAGCCGCTCATGACGACGGGCACGTCCTCGCCGTCGGGGAGCTTCGCGCCCGTCATCTCAAGCGTGAGGTCGATGCCCTCCTGGACGGCGGCGACCAGAAACGAGCAGGTGTTGACGATGGCGACGTCCGCCGGCTCGTCCTCGTCGTCCACGACGACGAACGCGGGGCTTGACTCGATGAGGGTGCGCATCCGGTCGGAGTCGACCTCGTTCTTCGCGCAGCCGAGCGTGACCATACGCACGCGCTTGGGGGCGATGGCCGTCATGGTGTTGTCAGATGTCTGCGTAGTCATGTGTGCGTGCGTACCAATCTTTCGCGTTGTTCCTGTGTGTGCGGCCGTGCCGGCTTGGCATCGGCTTAGCGGTAGTTCGTGAACTGGAGGGGCTGGCCGTAGTCCTTCTGACGGACGGCGGCGATGACCTCCTGGAGCACGTCCTTGCTCGCGCTCGCGACGCGCAGCTTGTCGCCCTCGATCGTGACCTTCGCCTTGAACTTCCCGTCTCGGATGTCCTTGGAGATGCGCTTGGCGAGGTCCTGGTCGATGCCGCTCACGACGGAGCCGGTCACGCGAACCGTGCCACCGCTCGCGGCGACGGGGTCACCCCAGGAGACGGAGCTGATGTCCACCTTGCGGCGCAGGAACTTGGTGTTGAGGATGTCAAGCACCTGCTTCACGACGAAGTCGGACGGGGCGCTGATCGTGATCGTGCGATCGGCCTTGCTGAACTCGACGCGCGCGCCCGTGCCCTTCAGGTCGTAGCGCTGCGCGATCTCCTTCACGGTCTGCTGATAGGCGTTGTCGACCTCCTGCAGGTCAACCTCGGAGACGATGTCAAAGCTTGATTCCTTGGCCATATGGCGTGTCCAATCTCGTTCGTCGTGTCGGCGCCGCCTGGCGTGATCGCCGGGCGAGCCTGCCGGGTGTGATGGGCGCTCGTCAAGCGCCAGGCGCCGTGCGTGTCCGTTGGGACCCAGTCTGCCATGCGTGCGTGGGGCGGACGTGAACGGCGGTGATCGCCACCGACCGTGGCGCATCCATGATTCCCTACGCTGCCGGGACCTCCTCCTCAGCCGGCGCGGCCTCGGCGCCCTCACCCGCGCCGC
>CACZRK010000068.1 GCA_902783515.1 uncultured Coriobacteriaceae bacterium
CGGCCGCCCTTGCGGGGACGACGGGTGCAGTCGCGCTCGGGGTCAAGCTCGGGGCGGTGCTCGTCGTAGTCAAAGCCCTCAAGGTCGTACTGCTCGATGACCTTCTTCATGAGGTACTCGATGTTGTACAGGTCAAAGATGTCGTCAAAGGTCACGAACGTGAGGGCGAAGCCCTTCTCGCCGGCGCGGCCCGTGCGGCCGATGCGGTGGATGTAGTCCTCCGGGTCCATCGGCACGTCGTAGTTGATGACGTAGTTGACGTCGGAGACGTCGATGCCGCGGGCGAGGACGTCGGTGGCCACGATCACGTCCACGCGGCCGTTCTTGAACGCCTTCAGCGAGCGCTGACGCTGGGCCTGCGAGCGGTCGCCGTGGATCGCCTCGGCGCTGAAGCCGTCGCGGTACAGGCGGTCGGCAAGGCTCTCGGCGCGGAACTTGGTGCGCGTGAAGATGATCACGCGCTCCGCGCCCTTCTCGTCCAGGACGGCCTTCAGCAGGTCGGGCTTCTGCATCTGGGAGACCGGCATGACGTACTGGTCGACCGTCTCGGCCGCGGTGCCCTTGTGGGCGATCTCGACGAACTGCGGGTCCTTGACCTCGCCGCCGATGGTCTTCATGACCGACTCGTCGATGGTCGCGGAGAACAGCAGCGTCTGGCGCTCCTGGGGCAGGCGGTCCAGGATCTGGCTCACGTCCGGCCAGAAGCCCATGTCCAGCATGCGGTCGGCCTCGTCGATGACGAGGGTGTTGATGGAGTCCAGCTTCAGCGCGCCGCGCTCGTAGAGGTCCATGAGGCGGCCGGGGGTGGCGACGAGCACGTCGATGCCGCGGCGCAGGCCGTTGATCTGCGGGTTGTAGGAGAGGCCGCCCACGACGGTCAGCACCCAGTGGCCGGTCTTCTTGGAGACGGTCTTGGCGACGTCGTCGATCTGCTGGGCGAGCTCACGCGTCGGGGTGATGATCAGGCAGTGCGGGCCCTCGCCCTTCTTGAAGTGGTCAAGCTTGTCCAGCACGGGCAGCACGAACGCGGCGGTCTTGCCGGTGCCGGTCTGAGCGGCGGCGATGACGTCATGCCCGGCGAGCACGAGCGGGATCGCCTGCTCCTGGACGGGGGTCGGCTCCGTGTAGCCCATCTGCTTCACGGCAGCAAGCGTCTTCTCGGAGAGTCCGAGGTCTTCAAAAGTAGCCATTATTCACCTGTTCCAATCTGCGTAGCACTCAGCGCACTTCGCAATGTGGCTCGCGAAGGTCCGGCGAATCCAAGGACACCGGTCGACCTCTGTCGACCTTGGCTTCTCCGGACGCGGCGAGCAGTCCTGTGCCGGTCTTGCGCCGGCGTTCTTTACCGTGGCGTCGCTACGCAGATGCAGCGTGAACCAGCAGCTATGCGCTGCATGCTCTATCACTCTGGGATGGCGTGGAGAAATCCGAGTGACGCGTAACTCGGCAACGTTGCCATCATACGACCCGTGCCGTGGACGTTCGTCGTCGTGGGCCGATTGCCCGCGACGTCCGCGATTTCCACATGCCGTGTGTGCGAGCTGTGCATCCCGCGCGCGGCCGGCCCGCCGACGCCGCGATGCCGTCGCTACCGCGCGAGCAGCTCGCTCACCGCGATCGTGCGCTCCCGCACCGGGCTCGCCGCCTGCGCGCCCGCGTCGGCGGGCGCCGCAGCCGCGAAGATGTCGGCGCACAGGCCGCAGTTCGTGCAGAACGCCGGGCGCACCGTGAAGGAGAAGTCGCCGGCCTCGACGCTGCCGCTCGTGCGGATCGCGCCGAGCGGGCAGCTCGCGGCGCAGGTCGCGACGGTCGCGGGTTCGGCATCGCGCGCGATGTCGGCGTACGTGAGCTCGGCGCGCGGGGCGATCTCGGGGTGGCGCATCGCGGCGTCGAACAGCGCCCAGCGGGCGTGCGTCAGCGTGCCGCCGAGGTCGTCGCTGCCGACGATGCCGGGCGTGTTCTCGCCCTCGGCGTCGGTGAGCTCCTTCTTGATGCGCAGGCGCATCTTCTTGGAGTCGTGCGGGCCCATGTCCTCGGTCAGCAGGTCGTCCTCGTTCACCTTGCCGCTCGTCATGTCCTGGATGATGCTGCCGAAGCTGTCGCCCTCGGCGTCGAGCATCTTGGCGCGGCGGTCGGGCTTGAGCGAGCCGTTGCTTGTGGTGAAGTCCAGCTCGCGCATCGTCTCGATGAGCAGCAGGTCGCGGCCCACGACGTCCTGCGCGTGGCAGACCTCGTCCACGATCATGTCCAGCGCGCGCTTCGCCTTGCAGCGCTCGCACAGGTCGCTGGGCAGGTAGACCGCGAGGTTGGGGAACTCCAGCATGAGGTTGGTCCACATCTCCCAGGTCAGCTGGCCCAGGCAGGCGACCTCGACGACGGAGGGGTCGCTCTTGGCGAGGCCGGTCTCCACGCAGGTGAGGTAGACGTGACCGACCCTCTCGCCGTGCTCGTCAAGGTCAAGCGTGAGGTTCGCCTTCGCGAGGCGGCGGCGGATGGCGCGCAGGTTCGGCTCAAGGATGTTGATGGCGCCCGTCCTGCAGACGGCGGCGCACAGGCCGCAGTCGACGCAGAAGCCCTTGGAGATGGTCACGCTGCCGTCGCCGGCGACCTTGGTGCTGGACGCGATGCGCAGCGCGTTGCCCGGGCAGATGTCGGAGCAGCGCGTGCACGACGAGCCCTTGACGGACTCGCGCAGGCACAGATTCGTGTCAAAGCCGATCGCGCGCACCAGCACCTTGTCGCCCTCGCCGGCGACGCGAAGTTTCGTCTGCTCAGCCATCGTGTACCGCTCCCATCATCCTTACGGCCCGCCGGTCGCGCCCACGTTCCGGCGCCCCGTCCGCCGCTCCCGCTGCCGCGCGCGTCGCCGCCGGCGGTCGGCGGTCGACGTGACGCGCGGCGTCAGTCTGCCTTCAGTCATGTGTTCGGCGAACATTTTGCCGCGCCCCCGCCGTCTCGCGCAAGGGTTGCCGCGCCGCGCCGCGTCGATCGTCGGGGCGGACACTTCTTTGACAGATCTACGCGCGTGTGTTGCCAAACGCGCGTTGTCAAACGCATGACGCCCATGCGGCGGACGCGCCCGCCGCCGAATTCTCCCGCGCGGGCGCTTCGGTGTCGCGTAAGGTGGGCGTGGGTCACGCGAGTGCCCGGACGAGACGTGCGAGGGGTGGTATGCCATGCGAGATGCCGAGAGGCCGGCGGGCCTTTGCGATGACGC
>CACZRK010000069.1 GCA_902783515.1 uncultured Coriobacteriaceae bacterium
CGGCGTCATCATCGGCGCCGCGTTCACGTCGATCGTCACGGCGCTCACGACGAACATCATCAACCCGCTCATCTCGATGATCGGAGGATCGCCCGAGGTCAAGGGCATGGCGTTCACGTTCAACGGCGCCACCGTCGACTTCGGCGCGTTCATCAGCGCGGTCATCAACTTCCTGATCGTCGCCATCGTCGTGTTCGCGATCGTCAAGGCGTTCAACAAGGCGCAGACCGCGGGCGCCAAGCTCGTCAAGCACGCCGACGACGAGGTCGTCGTCGCGCCGAAGTGCCCGTACTGCCTTGAGGAGGCCAACGTGGGTGCCACGCGCTGCCATCACTGCGGCGCCGAGCTCCCCGAGAAGGCCGAGGCGCACGTGGAGAAGGTCAAGTAGCGGGCGAGTGATCGAGGCTGGCGCGAGATTGGCTGGCCGGAAGGGCCGGACGGGCCATGCGGGGCAGAAGGGCCCGAGCGCGGCGGTCAGGCGAATTTGATGCGGGCATTGGTGCGGGCGGTGCGGTCGAGTCTCGATCGCGCCGCCCGCTTTGGTTGCCTGGCAACCGACAACCTCGCATGCGTGGCGAGCGAGGCCGCGCGAGGAAGGGCCGCGGTGGCCAAAGGGCCGCGCATCCCTCTTACACCACATATCGGCGCGCGGCCGACGGAAACGCGCGTTCGGGAGCATTTCGCCGGGGCGCAGGGACAGCCTTTGACGAATGCGAGCCTCCGCGGCGCTGATGACGGTGCGGGGGCTCGCTCGGAGGTCTCCCATTCGTGCGAACCTGTGCCGAACGTGCTCCCGAACGCACGCGTGCACGAACGGGAGCACTCCGATTCGCAGAAGACTGTCCCACCGACTCGCCCGGATGCTCCCGAACGTCGGAAACCGTACCGGGCTCCCGCCCGCCCGCTGGGCGCGCCGTCCGCGCGCCCCGCTACGCGTCCAGCTTCACGCCGTTCTTCGCCGCCCACTCGGGATGAGCGTGGCCGAAGTTCTCCTTCGCGACGCTGATCATGAGCTTGATGCGGTTCAGCTGGTTCACCTCCGACGAGCCGGGGTCGTAGTCCACCGCGACGATGTTGCTGCCCGGGTGCTGACGGCGCAGCTCCTTGATCGTCGCCTTGCCCACCACGTGGTTCGGCAGGCACGCGAACGGCTGCGCGCACACGATGTTGGGCGTGCCGCTCTCAATGAGCTCCACCATCTCGGCCGTGAGCAGCCAGCCCTCGCCCATGTTGTTGCACAGCGACAGGATGGTCTTGGCCTTCTCGCCCAGCTCAAAGATGTCGCCGTAGGGCTCAAAGCGCTTGCTCGCCGCGAGGATGCGGTTGACGGGCGCACGCATCCAGTTCACGAGCTTGATGAGCGAGTCCTGGACCAGGACCTTCTTCATCGGCGCGCCGAGCTCCTCGCGCTGGTTGTGCTTGCCGGCCAGGCCAAAGAGGAAGAAGTCCATGAGCCCGGGGACGACCGCCTCGCAGCCCTCGTGCTCGATGACTTTCACGACCTGGTTGTTCGCCGTGGGGTGGAACTTCACGAGGATCTCGCCCACCACGCCGACGCGCGGCTTGGAGCCGTCCTCCACCAGCGGCAGCGCGTCAAACTCGGCGATGCAGTCGCGGGTGAGCTTGGTGAGGCTGCCGCGCGTCATCGTGGGCGCCAGCTCGCGCGCCTTGGCCATCCACTTCTCGTACAGCGCGTCGGCGCTGCCCGGCACCTGCTCGTAGGGGCGGGTGCGATAGAGCGCCTGCATGATGACGTCGCCGAAGATGATGCACAAAAAGCCGCTGCGCAGCATGCCCGGGCTCAGCTTGAAGCCGGGGTTGCTCTCGCCGGTGCTCGCGACCGCGAGGCTGATGACGGGGATGTTCGGGTGCCCGGAGTCCTTGAGCGCCTTGCGGATGAGGGCGATGTAGTTCGTCGCGCGGCACCCGCCGCCCGTCTGGGTGATGATGACGGCGGTCTTGTCCAGGTCGTACCTGCCGGACTCGACGGCCTCCATGATCTGGCCGGTCACGAGGATGGACGGGTAGCAGATGTCGTTGTTCACGTAGCGCAGGCCTGCGTCCACGGCGCCGTGGTCCACGCTGGGCAGCAGCTCCAGGTTGTAGCCGTTGGCGCGGAAGACCTCCTTCACGAGGTCAAAGTGGATCGGGGCCATCTGCGGGCACAGGATCGTGTAGTTGTCGCGCTTCATCTGCTCGGTGTACTGCACCTTGGGGAACGCGCTGGAGACGCTCTCGCGGTGCACGGGCACCTCCGCCTCGTCGGGGTCGCGGCCCTCGGCGACGGCGCGGGCGCGCTCGGCGGCGAGCAGCTCGGCCTGCTTGTCCTTCAGGGCGGCGATCAGCGAGCGCACGCGGATGCGCGCGGCGCCCAGGTTGGACACCTCGTCGATCTTGAGCACCGTGTAGATCTTGTCGTTGGCCTCCAGGATCTCCTGCACCTCGTCGGTCGTAAGCGCGTCAAGGCCGCAGCCGAAGCTGTTGAGCTGGATGAGGTCCAGGTCATTGCGCGTGGCCACGAAGCGCGCGGCCGCGTACAGGCGCGAGTGGTACATCCACTGGTCCACGACGCGGATGTCGCGCTCCGGGCGGTGCAGGTGGCTCACGGAGTCCTCGGTGAGCACCGCGAAGCCGAAAGAGTTCACGAGCTCCGGGATCGAGTGGTTGATCTCGCGGTCGTTGTGGTACGGGCGGCCGGCGATCACGATGCCGTGGGCCTTGTGCTCCTCCATCCAGCGTAGCGTCTCCTCGCCCGCCCGGTGCATGTCGGCATGGAAGCGCTCGGACTCCTCCCAGGCGGCATCCACGGCAGCGTCCACCTCGGCACGCGTGATGCGCGGCCCGCGGAAGCGGCCGATGCCGGCCTGCGCGTCCTCCCAGCGCTTGCCGTCCACGACCTCCCACACGCGGCGCTTGAGCTCCTTGCGGTCCTGGTAGGGCATGAAGTCGTTGCAAAACTCGACGTGCTTGGTGCGCAGCTCGTCCACGTTCAGCTTGAGCGCCGTCGGATAGCTCATGACGATCGGGCAGTTGTAGCAGTTGTTCGCCGAGGGGTCCTCCTTGCGCTCCCAGCGCACGCTCGGCATCCAGATGAAGTCCACGTCGCGGTTGATGAGGTCCATCACGTGGCCGTGGCTCAGCTTGGCCGGGTAGCACACGCTCTCGGAGGGCATGGACTCGATGCCGGCCTCGTACACCTTCTTGGACGAGCGGCCGGAGAGCTCCACGCGGAAGCCGAGCCGCGTGAACATCGTGAACCAGAACGGGTAGTCCTCGTACATGTTCAGCGCGCGCGGGATGCCGACGGTGCCGCGCGGCGCGTCGTCTATGGCGAGCGGCTCGTAGCCGAACAGGCGCTTGTTCTTGTACTCAAAGAGGTTCGGCGCGTCCGAGACGGCCTTCTTGTGCCCGGCGCCGCGCTCGCAGCGGTTGCCCGTCACGAACTTGCTGCCCTTGCCGAAGATGCTGATGGTGAGCAGGCAGTTGTTGGCGCACAGCCCGCAGTGCGTGGACTTGTGCTCGACCTTCAGGGTGTCGATCTGCTCGCGCGACAGGATCGTCGAGACGGGCGCGGGCTCGCCGGCGCGCGCGGCCTTCTCGACGGCGTCGCGCGCGCGGTCGCGGGCGAGCAGGGCGGCGCCGTAGCAGCCCATGCAGCCCGCGATGTCGGGGCGATAGGCCTGCACGCCGGTGAGGTTCTCGAAGGCGCGCAGGACCGCGTCGTTGAGGAACGTGCCGCCCTGGACGATGGCCTTGGCGCCGATCTGGCTCACGTCGCGCAGCTTGATGACCTTGAACAGGGCGTTCTTCATGACGGAGTAGGACAGGCCGGCGGAGATGTCCCCCACCGTCGCGCCCTCCTTCTGCGCCTGCTTCACGCGGCTGTTCATGAAGACCGTGCAGCGGCTGCCCAGGTCCACGGGATGCTCGGCGGTGAGCGCCGAGGCCGCGAAGTCCTGGATGGACATGCCCATGGAGTCGGCGAACGCGGAGAGGAACGACCCGCAGCCGCTCGAGCAGGCCTCGTTGAGCATGATGTGATCGATGACCCCGTTCTTGACCTGCAGGCACTTCATGTCCTGGCCGCCGACGTCCAGGATGAACTCCACGCCCGGCAGCACCTCGTTGGCGCCGCGCAGGTGGGCGACCGTCTCGATCTCGCCGGAGTCGGCGTGCAGCGCCTCGATGAGCAGGCCCTCGCCGTACCCGGTGCAGGTCACGTGGCCGATCACGCAGTCGTCGTTGAGCGCGTCGTAGAACTCGTCCATGAGCTGGCGGGCCGTGCCGAGGACGTCGCCGCGGTTCGGACCGTACCAGGTCTTGAGCAGCTGGCCGTCCTCGCCGACGATCGCGCCCTTCATCGTCGTGGAGCCGGCGTCGATGCCGACGTACACGCGGCCGTGGTAGCTCGCGATGTCGCCGCGCGCGACGACCTGCGCGCCGTGGCGGGCGTCAAACTCGTCGCGGTCGGCCTGCGTCGGGAAGAGCGGCGGCAGGCGCTGGACCTCGCTGCCCTGCACGTCGCCGAGCTCCTCGAGCGACTGGATGACCGCCGGGAAGGTCGTCTTCTTGTTCGTGATGGCCGCGATGGCCGCGCCGCTCGCGACGAAGAGGTGGGCGTTGGCCGGGCACAGCATGTGCTCGTCGTCCAGGTCGAGCGTCACGCGGAAGCGCTTGCGCAGCTCGGAGAGGTACTGCAGCGGGCCGCCGAGGAACGCCACGTGGCCGCGGATCGGGCGACCGCACGCGAGGCCGGAGATGGTCTGCGTCACGATGCTCTGGAAGATGGACGCGGCGAGGTCCGCCGGCGCGGCGCCCTCGTTGAGCAGCGGCTGGATGTCGGTCTTGGCGAAGACGCCGCAGCGGCTCGCGATCGGGTAGATCATCGTCGAGTGCTTCGCGAGCTCGTTCAGGCCGCTCGCGTCGGTGTGCAGCAGGCTCGCCATCTGGTCGATGAAGGCGCCCGTGCCGCCGGCGCACGTGCCGTTCATGCGCTGCTCGATGCCGTCGTCGAAGTAGATGATCTTGGCGTCCTCGCCGCCGAGTTCGATCGCGACGTCGGTCTGCGGGATGAATGTCTGAACGGCGGCCTTGGAGGCGATGACCTCCTGCACGAACTCCATGCCGAGCCACTGTGACAGCAGCAGGCCGCCCGAGCCCGTGATGGACACGCTCACCTTGGCGTCGCCGAACACCTTGGCCGCGGCGCGGAAGAGCGCCTTGGCCGTGGCGCGCACGTCGGTGTGGTGGCGCTGGTAGCTGGCGTAGACGATCCTGTTGTCGTCGTCCAGCACGGCGAGCTTGACCGTGGTGGAGCCGACGTCGATGCCCAGGCGCAGGTTGACGCCCGACCAGTCGCGCCCGAGCCCCGGCGTGATCTCCACGGAGGTCTCCGCCTCGCGCTCGGCCTCCTCGTCGGAGAGCGTCTGCGCGCTCAGGAGCTGGTCGGCAAGGCGGTCGTCCGCGTCCCCGCCCGTGGCGCACGACGAGCCGCCGCACCCGCCGGCGACCATCGCGTCGGCAAACGCCTGGCGGATGGCCTCGGTGTCCTCGATCGAGAGGGGCTCGGGCGTCTTGGCGCGGCCGTCGAGCTCGGCCTCCAGCGAGGCCGGTGACGCGGGCGCGTGGAAGTCGCCGGCCTCGGGGCGCGCGACGGCGTCCGCGTTCGCGGCGGCGGGCTCGCGGCGCTCGGCAGCGTCCGCGGTCTTCTTGGCGTCTGCAGAGGTGCTGGTGTGATCGGTCGTCATCAGAGGTTCTCCCCCGGTCTCGTTGCGGTGACAGGTGCGACGGTCGGCGCCGCGGGCGTGGCGGTCTCGGCGGGCACGGCGGTCTCGGCGGGCGCGGGGCTCGCGGCGGACGCGAGCTGGCGCAGGAGCACCGCGCCGTACAGCGGCAGGTTGATGTCTATGGGCCTGCCGTACAGGTCGCCCGGCCGCACGAACATGAGCACGGTCATGATGCTCGCCATGGTCTGGACGGGCTCGCGCATGCCGCCCTCCAGCCAGCGCTGCAGCACGCCGACCTCGGCGGACACGGCGAACGAGAGGTAGTAGTCAAAGAACGGGCCGACCGCCGGAGCCGTCAGGCCGTCAAGCGCGCGGTCGGTGACCGTCTGGATCGCCATGCGCTTGATCTTCTCGACGAGTGCGGGGTCGCCGCCGGGGCCGAGCATCGCCACGAGGTAGTCGCCGTTCTCGCGCACGTACTCGAGCAGCTCGACCGATCCGGGGCAGGGCTCCAGCGCGTCAAGGTTCGCGGCGAGCCGGTCCAGCCTCACCTGCGCGATCGCGCGGATGTGGTCGGACAGCCCATCGAGCACCTCCGCCTCGGTCTGTGCCACGAGGTCGGGGATGTCGCGGAAG
>CACZRK010000070.1 GCA_902783515.1 uncultured Coriobacteriaceae bacterium
CCCGCGAGGCGAGGCGCCCGGCCTCGCGGACGGCACCGCGAGGCCGGGGGATGACGCCGAGCCCGCGCTGGCCGCCCTCACGAGGCGGGAGCGCGACGTCGTGCTGGCCGTCGCAGACGGCCTGAGCAACGCGGAGATCGCCGCCGAGCTCTGCATGAGCGAGGGCACGGTGCGCAACCACATCTCCTCGATCCTGACGAAGCTCGGCCTGGGCAGCCGCACCCAGATCGCCGTCTACTACTACCGCAACTGCCGCTGAGTGCCGGCGCGCGGGGCGGCGTCGCGCCCCTAGATCGCCCGCGCGGCCAGGTTGCCGGTCGCGACCGCCTCGGCGATGTTGTGCGGGTGGCGCGTCTGCGCGACGTCCAGCGCGTCGCCCACGACGGTCACGGCGAAGCCGGCCGCCTGGAGGGCGTCCGCAAGCTCGGTGTTCGGCAGCAGGTCAAGCGCGTCGATCACCGTGTCGCAGGCGACCGTGATCTCGCAGCCCGCCTCGCCGAGCACGGTGACCTCGCCGTCGCCGACCGCGGTGACGGAGGCGTTGGCGAGCACGCGCGTGCCCTTCACGTACAGCATGGGCAGCGTGACCTCCTTGACGTGCGCAGACTGGCCGTCGGCGAGCGACGCCTCCGGGCCGGGCAGGACCATGGTCACGTGCCTGCCCTGGGCGATGAGCCACCAGGCGACGTCCACGGCCTGCGCGTTGCCGCCCACGATCGTGACGTTCTCGCCGATCTGCGCGCCCACGATCTCCTCGATGGGGACGACGGGGGTCGCGGCGGTGCCGGTCAGCCCCGCGGTGTCGCGCACGCCGCCGACCGCGACGATCACGGCGTCGGGGCCCTCCTGCCGCGCGAGGTCCACGGTGACCTCGGTGTCGGTCCTCACGGTGACGCCGCAGACGTCCTGCTGGTGCTGCAGGTACGCGTTGAAGTCCGCGATGTTCTCGTGCTGCCCCTTGATGGTCGCTGCGAAGGGCAGCAGGCCGCCCAGCATGCCCTTGCGCTCGTAGAGCGTGACCTCGTGGCCGCGCAGCGCCGCGACGCGGGCAGCCTCCATGCCGGCGGGGCCGCCGCCGACGACCATGACGCGCTTCGGCGCGCCCGAGAGCGCCGGGAGCGCGGGGCCGTCGGGCATGAGCGGGGTGAACGCGCGCATGCGGGTGGCGTTCACGCGGCAGTGCTCGTAGAAGTTCCCGTCCTCGTCCAGGTCAAAGTGGCAGTGCAGGCAGCGGTTGCAGGGGCGGATCTCGTCGATCTTGCCCGCGCGCAGCTTGTTGATGTAGTCGGGGTCGGCGTACAGCGGGCGCGTCATGAGGTAGAAGTCGCACTTCCCGTCCTCGAGCGCCTTCTCAAAGAAGTCCGGCGCGTGGGCGGGGTCCATGTAGGTGACCGTGCCGACGGGGATGGAGACGGCCTGCTTGATCTTCGCCGCGACGTTGAGCATCATGCCCGCGCCCGAGTGGTGGCCGTCCATCAGCCCCTCCCAGTGGCGGTCAAAGTCGAACTGCGTGCCCCAGCGGTCGTTGCCGTTGATGCCGAAGCCGGAGAAGTACAGGTCGCCGGCGAACTCGCACGGGTGGTAGCCGTAGGGCCCCAGGCGCACGTGCAGCGCGTTCGCGCCGGCCTTCTCCAGGTACCTCGCCATCTCGCAGTTCTCCTCGACGGTCGTGAGGGCCCCGTCCTGGCCGAGGTTGACGTCGTTGGCCTCGATGCCGTTGATGAGGACCTGCACGGGGAAGTCGTCGCCGTTGGCGGACTTGATGCCCTGGATGATCTCGCACAGGAAGCGCGTGCGGTTCTCAAAGCTCTGCGGGCCGTACTCGTCGGTGCGGGCGTTGCGGTTGCGGGAGAGGAACGCCTGGCCGATGTTGTTGCCGGCGGCGTTGATCTCCACCGCGTCAAAGCCGGCGTCCTTCAGCAGCCGGGCGGCGTCGACGAAGTCGGCCTGCAGGTCGTGCAGCTCGTCAAGCGTCATGTCGTCGGCATGCGCGCACTCGAACTCCGCCGCGGTCGTCGCGTCAAAGCCGCTGAACGAGGCGCCCATCAGCGAGAGCTGGTAGCCGAGCATGCCGCCCGCCTCGTGCACGGCCGCGGCGAGCTTGTCGAGAATGGCGTTGCTGCGGTCGCGCACCTTGTAGTGCGCCGGGTAGTTCGTGTAGAGGTTCGCGTAGTCCTCGACCCACACGAACGTCGCGCCGCCGCGCACGAACTCCACGTACTCGTCGATGATGCGCTCGTCGGTCACCTCCGGCAGGTACAGCGAGCCTGCCGCGGACTTGACCATGCGCATGGGCATCTCCAGCGACCCGAACTTCCAGGGCTCAAAGAGCTTCGTCGTCGAGAAGTCCTTGATGGTGTTCGTGCGCCAGTCGCTCGTGTCGTCGGCGTTGAGCTGCGTGATCTGCCGATAGATGGCCGCCTTGTCCGGCGTGGCGCCCGTCGCGACCTCACCGTCGGCCGACGCCGCGCGCGCGTCGGCGCCCGTCGAGCCCGCCGCGGCGGACTTTGCCGCCTCGGCC
>CACZRK010000071.1 GCA_902783515.1 uncultured Coriobacteriaceae bacterium
GCTGGCGACCTTCCTGAAGATCAGCAAGGCGGACGCGATCGTCCTGCAGACGCCCGGCTCGGTCGTGATGGTGGACACCGGCGAGGCGTCCACGGTCGAGAAGGTCGTCGGCAAGCTGCGCAAGATGGGCGTCACCCGCATCGACCACCTGATCATCACGCATTATGACCAGGACCACGTGGGCGGCGCGGCGGGCATCCTGGACGCGTTTCCCGTCCAACATGTGCACACAACCTATGGGTCCAAGACGTCACCCGAGGTCAAGGCATACGAAACGGCGATGGTGCGCGCGGGGCTCGTCGCCGAGGAGGTTCACGGCGCCGTCACCTTCACGCTTGACGGCGTCCGCTACGACCTGCTGGGACCCGCATCCGCGTCGTATCCCGCCAACATCTCCAACAACTCGTCGCTCGTCACGCGCGTCACGTACGGCGAGCGCAGCCTTCTGCTCGCGGCGGACATCCAGCGCGAGCGCATCGACGAGCTGCTGGCCAGCGGCTGCGACCTCTCCTGCGACGTCCTCAAGATGCCGCACCACGGCGCGTGGGAGGACAACCTCCCCGCCCTGCTCGCCGCGTGCGCGCCGCTCGCGACGGTCATCACCTCGTCAAAGCTGCAGCGCGAGAGCGACGCCGCCGTCGCGTCGATCCGAGCTGTCGGCGCCGAGGCGCTGCTCACGCGCAAGGGCGCGGTGCGCGTGAGCACGGACGGCTCGTCACTCGTCGTGGAGCAGAGGCGCGCGCGGCGCGACCTCACGCCGCTCGGCAGCGCCGCGTAGGCGCCACCGACGCGAGCGCGGCCACCCTACTCGTCCTCCTCCCAGCGCGAGAGGTCGCCGAGGTCGCTGAAGTCGTCCTCCTCGCGCGGCACCCAGTCTGTCAGGCAGGCGTCAAGCGCCGCCTCGATGAGCTCGCGGTTCATGCCGTGCCCGATGATGCAGAGCTTCGTGAGGCGGTCGCCGCAGACCGGGTCCCACTCGCGCATGATCTCGGGGTCCTGCGCGATGATCTGCGCGCGCTCCTCCTCGGGCGCGGACGCCACGAACATGCCGTTCTCGACGAGACGCGCCTGCTGACCCGCCTGCTCAAAGAGATAGCTCATGTCGGGATCCTTGCTCAGCCACATGAGGCCCTTCGTGCGGATGACGGTGTCGGGCCAGCGCTGCAGCAGGTCGGCGAAGGCGTCGTAGTCAAAGGGCTTGCGCCGCAGGTACACGAACGTGGAGATGCCGTACTCCAGCACCTCGGGGTCCTCGTGCTCCTCCGGGTGCTCCATGGCGTCCATCCACGCCGCCGAGTTGTAGGCCTTCTCGAAGTCAAAGCGGCCCGTGTCCAGCAGCTCGCTCATCGGGACGTCGCACTGCTGCGCCTCCACGATGACGGCATCCTTCTGCAGGCTGCGCACGATGGCCTTCAGCTCGGCGAGCTGCTCGGGGGTCACGGCGTCCGTCTTGTTGAGGATGAGCGTCGTGCAGAACTCGATTTGCTGGATGAGGAGGTTCTCGATGTCATCCTCGTCGATGTCCTCGTCCAGCAGCGCCTTGCCGCCCTGGAACTCGTCGTACATGCGCGCGCAGTCCACAACCGCGACGATGTTGTCCAGCGCGAGCGGCGCCGAGCCGTCGGTGCCGCTGTCGTCGCAGAACGAGGAGATCGTGTACGCGATCGGGATCGGCTCGCAGATGCCGGACGCCTCGATGAGGATGTAGTCGAAGTCGCCCGACTCGGCGATGCCGGACAGCTGCTTGGCGAGGTCGTCGGAGAGCGTGCAGCAGATGCAGCCGTTCGTGAGGGGAATCAGGTCGTCGGTCTGCGAGAGCCCGCCGTTCTGGATGAGGCCCGCGTCCACGTTCACCTCGCCGATGTCGTTCACGATGACCGCGGCGCGGATGCCCTCGTCGTTGGAGAGGATGTGGTTGAGCAGCGTCGTCTTGCCGGCGCCGAGATAGCCGGTGAGCATGACGATCTTGACGGGCTCGCCGGGCTTGCGCGCGTACGCGCCGGTCGCGCGAGCGGTGGTCGCGGCGTCCTGCGACGCCGGGGATGCGGAGTTCGATGCGGGCATGACAGGCCCCTTCTGTGTGTGGGATAGACGGGTGAGGTGAGACGTGGCGCCGCGCCCGCGACGAGTCTCGGACGGCGCGCTTCACGTCAGACAGCGCCTGCCCGGACGTTGAAATGTACGGGCGAGAGTGTATGTCGACCACCTTCACATCGTATCGCGATGCGGTGGAGCACGCACATTTTACGACTCTCTGAAACATCTGATGAACAGAATGAGCCGTACTCTCCCCCGCAGCGGTACAACTTCATAGATTGACACCACCAAGCAGCACAACTATAGATTGCACGCTTACCCGTTCCACGACTGCCGCTCCGGTGTGTACGCCGCCAACTTCATGAACTATCTAATCGAAATTATTAGCGTGGACCTACAGGGTAACGGCGCGATTCTCACTGTCTACTCCGCGCGCATCATGCTCGCCAAACGCGCCGCTTTCCTTTCAGGTTCAGAAATCTACATGTTGGTCAAGGTGTGGATGGCTAGCTCGGGCTTTTTTCGTGACGGCGCGCCGCTCCAGCACAGGCTTGTCAAGCGTCGTCGTCAGCAGGCACGGACGCGCGTCATCCATGTATTCAGTCAAAGTCTCACAATCCGGAGAAAAACCATTTCTCGACCACTCGGAGATAATCCGATAGAGTGAGTTCGACCATAAGGCTATTTCAAACTTAAGAATCTTGCTAAGGTAGCCTCCATTGTAGTCAACGATGGTCGACGCGTAGGTCTCAGCGTTCATGTGCGACCCGAGCTCAATGAGCTCGATGCAATCCCTGCTGTACAACTGCCGGGGCGGATTAGCATTCTGAGTGCAACGGCATAGGGCCTGCTCACGAGCGTGGCGCACTCCCGGGGACTGCCATGTTGGTTGTCTAGGTCAACGCCGGAGCGAGGGGACATGCGCCACTACAGGCATCTTGGCGCCGAGGAGCGCGACAGGATAGCGGAGATGTGCGCGAGGCACGAGAGGGTCTCGGCCATCGCCGCCCAGTCGCGCTCCGACGCCCGCCGCGAGGCCTGCAGGCCTCGCAAGAGGCTCTCCGACCCGGCCCTCGCGGCCGA
>CACZRK010000072.1 GCA_902783515.1 uncultured Coriobacteriaceae bacterium
GGCGGCGCGCTCGTCAGCCTCGGCCTGCGCCTGCGCCGCCTCGCGCTCGGCCTCGCGGGCGTCGCGCTCGGCGAGGCGAGGCAGGTCGGCGATGGCCGGCACCGGCTCGTTGGGCAGGAAGCGACGGGCGAGCGCCTCGGCGAACTGCGACGGGCGGGTCGCGGCGAGCGCCTCGCGGTTCCAACTCTCGTGCGTGCGCGAGTGATGCGGGTCGGTCAGGTCCACCCCGGCCATGTACATGCGCGCGGAGCTCTTCGGGCAGGCGTACTCGCCGGCGGCCGTGCCGCGCTTGAACAGCTCCAGCTCCTCCTCGCGCAGTTCCTCGTCTGACCAGTCGATCACGTAGACGTTCGCGTTGCCCAGGGCGCGGCGGGAGAGCTGCTTTGCCTGCTCGGGCATCTTGCCGTCGTAGCCGGTGCAGAACAGCACGAGCGGCAGCGTGCGGCTCGCGTCGAGCAGCGACTCGGTGAAGTGCGAGAACGTCTGCGCAGACAGCTTGTTCGGCACCGTCTGCAGCTGGGTCGTGCCGCGCTTCGCGACGAACCACGGCAGGTCGATGATGGCGCGGACGAGCGAGGGCGCCGCGACGATCTCGGGCAGCGGCTCGGGCTCGTCGCCGATCAGGCGGCAGACGGACTCGATGCCGACGCCGCACGCGCCGTCCTTCTTCCGCTCCAGGCAGACGGTGGTGTGCCAGCGACGCGTGTCGCGGCGCGCGTCGGGCTCGTCGTACTCCATCACCCAGCGGCGCGGCTCGCCCTGCGCGTCGTCGCCGGTGACGCACGCCAGCGCCGGCCAGCGATCCTCGTCATAGGCGCCGCCGACGTAGCCCTCGGGCGAGTGATAGTCCCAGGCGCGCGGCAGGGCGCCCTCGGAGAAGTCCTGCGCGATGGGGCTCCCCTCGTACTGCAGCTCCTTCTCGACGACCCAGTCGACCACGAGGTCAAGCACCGCGAGGAACGGGTCGCCGTCCTCCTTGAGCGGGCGGACGTCAAGGTACGTGCGGTAGCGAAGGCTCACGTCGCTCAGCGCGACGCCCGGCTCGGCCGGGTCGCGGCGGTCGTCGTCCCAGCGGTCGTCGCGGTCATCCCAGCGGCCACCGCGGCGGTCGTCGTCCCAGCGGTCGTCACGGCGGTCGCGGCGGTCGTCGTCCCAGTGGCGGTCATCCCAGCGGTCGCCACGTCGGTCGTCGCGATCGTCCCAGCGCTCGTCGTCCCAGCGTCCGTCACCGCGTCGGTCATCCCAGCGACCGTCGCGGTCGTCATCCCAGCGGTCGTCACGGCGATCGTCCCAGCGCCGGCGGTCGTCGCGGCGGTCGTCTCGCCAGCCGCCCTCGCGGCGGCCCTCGCTGTCGTGGTAGGTGCCCATCTGCCAGTCTCCTTCTCGTGGGGGCGCCTCTGGGACGCCGCCAGCCTCATCGTTTCGTCTCCCGCCATCTTACGACCCGCGCGGCGCCGCGACGGCGGGAACGAGCCCCCGCGGGCGCGCCTGCGTAAGAAGAGCGTCCGAATAGCGGTAGTTGTTGCGCAGTGGCGGGGCGCGGCGGGAAAAGCTGCCGGCGGGCGGCTACCATCAGAGACACACGGCATCGGCGGCCGCCGGCCGCCCACGACCCAAGGAGCACCATGCGCATCAAACCATCGTCTCGCGCAGCCGACCCCGCGGCTGAGCGCGGGGGCAGGAGCACGCGCGCCGACCGGGCGTCGGACCACGCCGCCGCGCGCCAGCGCAACCGTCACGCCGAGCGCGACTACTTCGGGCGCGTCATCGAGGAGCGTGATCCCTACGAGGGCATGACCGAGGGCGCGGTGATGCGCGCGCAGACCGGCATGGTGCGCCTGGACGCGTGGCTGGTCGCGCACGGCATGGCGACGTCGCGCGAGCGCGCCAAGGCACTCGTCTCCTCGGGCGCCGTCCTCGTGAACGGCACGACCAGGCGCGTCAAGCCGAGCACGCCGATCGGCGACGCCGACGTCGTGGAGGTTCGCGCGCCGCAGGCCGATCAGGACGCCGCGGACGCCGGCGCGCCGACCGACTCGTAGGCCGCCTCTCCGCGCACGGCCGTGCGCGGCGCGCGTCTTCCCCGTGCCGCCCGCGCCGCCTGACTCATTCGGAACACACGAGGCTGGAGGTCTCATGCCCGTCAACACGTCATCGCTCAAGAGCCAGCTCGCAGACCAGATCGTCGCCGCCGTGGACGAGGCGAGGCGCACGACGCCGCTCGCGCCGTCCATCACGAACTTCGTCACGATCGACTTCGTCGCCAACGCCCAGCTCGCCGTCGGCGGGTCCGCCGCGATGGTCTACCTCGGCGAGGAGGGCGAGGCCATGGCGGCGGTCGGCTCCGCCCTGTACCTGAACATGGGCACGCTGCTGGAGGTCCACGAGGCCGCGATCCCCGCGACCGCGCACGCCGCGCACGTAGCCGGCACGCCGTGGGTGCTCGACCCGGTCGGCATCGGCATCGGCACGCTGCGCTCTCGCATCCTGCGCGCGATCCGCGACGACCGCCCCGCCATCGTGCGCTGCAACGCGAGCGAGGCGATCGCGCTCGCGAGACTCTGGGGCCTCGCTGACGACGACGCCGTCGCGGGCGTGCGCGGCGGCGACGCCACCGACTCCGTCGAGGCGGCGCGCGCCTCCGCCGTCGCGATCGCGCGCCACACGGGCGGGGCCGTCGCCGTCTCCGGCGAGCAGGACCTCGTGACCGACGGCTCGGTCGTCGTCACCTGCCGCGGCGGCTCGGCGCTCATGACCAAGGTCACCGGCGCCGGCTGCTCGCTCGGCGGCGTCGCTGCCGTCTA
>CACZRK010000073.1 GCA_902783515.1 uncultured Coriobacteriaceae bacterium
GCGGTGGGCGCGGCGGCTTCCGCGAGGACCGCGACGACTTCGTGCGCGGCGAGCGCGACCGCAACCACACCCGCGGCGAGCGTCAGCACCACGACGACGAGGGCGGCTTTGAGCGCGGCGAGCGCGAGGCCTACCCGACCCGCAACCGCGAGGAGCGTCGTGCCGAGCGCTTCCAGGAGCGCGACGACCGTCGTGGCGGGTACGGCTCTCGTGACGACCGCGGCTACGGGCGCGACGACCGTCGGGGCGGCTACGGCTCGCGCGACGACCGCGGCTACGGCTACGGCTCCCGCGACGACCGTCGCGGCGGCTATGGTTCGCGCGACGACCGCCGGGGCGGGTATGGCTCGCGTGACGACCGCCGTGGCGGCTACGGCTCCCGCGATGATCGCCGTGGTGGCTACGGCTCTCGTGACGACCGCGGCTACGGGCGCGACGACCGTCGGGGCGGCTACGGCTCGCGCGACGAGAGCCGCGTGAGCAGCAAGTACTCTCGTGGCGACTCGCCCCGTAAGGCTTATGGCGACGCTGACAGCGCCCCCAAGGGCGGCGAGGAGTAGCTTCTCTCTCGCATCTGCCGTCCTCAGGTGCGACGCGAGGGCATGACGCGCGCCACGGCCCGACCGATCGTCTGAGACAAAGCATCACCTGACGGACCCCCGTCTCGCGACAGCATTGCTGCGTGGGCGGGGGTCTTCTCGTGCCGCCGCTTGCAGCGGGACGGGGCGGACGGGGCGGAATCGTGCGAATGGGAGTGGTACGAGCGGGGCGCGCAGGCGGTCCGGACGGGATCATGCGAATGGGAGGTTTCGCCGGGACGAAAACACACGTTCGGGAGGATTTTGCGGAGGCGCAGGCACAGCCCTTGACGATTGGGAGACCCCGCGGCGCCGATGACGATGCGGGAGCTCGCTTGGAAGTCTCCCATTCGTGCGAGCCTGTGCCGAACGTGCTCCCGAACGTGCGTCTGTGCGAATGGGAGCACTCCGATTCGCGCGAGACTGTCCCGGCGGCACGCGCAAACCCTCCCATTCGCACGAGACTGTCCCACCAGCCCGCCCACCACCCTCCTGATCGCCCCCTGGCCTCCCTCGGCGCCCTCCCACCAGGCGCATCGCCCGCCTGGCGACGGCGAACGGCGCCGCCCTCCGTCCGCGCTCGCCTAATCCGCCGTGAGGTGCGCGATATCGACCGCCAGCGGCATGCCTTCGGGGATTGCATCCGGCCGCAGGGCGATCCGTTTCCGTTCCCCCCGCATTTCCTGCCGCAACCGCGTACAATGCGCGCGACACCCTGAGGAGGGGGCGTCGCGCGCATGGCCGTCAAAACTCGCAGATGCGACGGCAAGGCGTGGTTCGTGCGCGCGCTCGCGTCGCGCACCGGTACCGTCACTGACAACCGCGGAAGGGAAAGGCCATGACTGGCATACCTTTGATCATCGCCTTCGTGATCGCAATTGTGGTCATGATTCTGATGATCTCCAAGTTCAAGATCCACCCGTTCATCTCGATCATGCTCGTTTCGCTGGTCCTCGGCCTGCTCGCCGGCATCCCGCTTGCCGACGTGACGAACGCCGATGGCACCAAGACCAGCGGCATCGCCACAGTCATCGGTCAGGGCTTCTCCGGCACGTTCACGAGCATCGGCATCGTCATCATCCTCGGCGCCCTCGTCGGCTCCATCCTCGAGGCCACCGGCGGCGCGCTCAAGCTCGCCGACATGATGATCAAGCTCGTCGGCAAGAAGCACCCGGAGCTCGCGGTGGAGCTCATGGGCTGGATCGTCTCTATCCCCGTGTTCTGCGACTCGGGCTTCGTCATCCTGAACCCCATCCGCAAGGCCATCGTGCAGCGCACCGGCGCCTCCTCGGTCATGCTGACCGTCGCCCTCGCCTGCGGCCTCTACGTGAGCCACGTGTTCATCCCGCCGACGCCCGGCCCCATCGCCGCCGCCGGCTCGCTCGGCCTGGCCGACGACCTGCTGCTCGTGATGGGCGTGGGCGTCCTCGCCTCCATCCTGCCGCTCATCGCGGGCCTCGCGTACGCGAAGTTCATCGGCAAGCGCGTGAAGTCCGGCGACGAGGCCGACGCCGGCGAGGTCGTGAAGACCTACGACGAGCTGCTGGCCGAGTACGGCAAGCTGCCGAGCGGCTGGATGGCGCTCGCGCCGATCGTCGTCCCGATCATCCTCATGGCGCTCGGCTCGATCTCGAGCATGGCCGGCTGGACCGGCGTGCTGCGCAGCGTGTGCGCGTTCCTCGGCGCCCCGATGATCGCCCTGGCCGTGGGCGTCGTCTTCGCGGTCGTGGAGCTCTCCGCCATGGGTCGCCTGGACCGCTTCTACCAGCTGACCGAGGACACCCTGAAGACCGTCGGCCCGATCCTGTTCATCACGGCCGCCGGCGGCGTGCTGGGCAAGGTCATCTCCAGCTCCGACATGGTGAACTTCATCAAGACCAACGCCACGGTGTTCGAGGCGCTGGGCATCTTCTTCCCGTTCATCCTCGCCGCGATCCTCAAGACGGCGCAGGGCTCCTCGACCGTCGCCATCACCACCACGGCCGGCATCGTCGCCCCGATCATGACGACGCTCGGCTTCACCACCCCGGTCGCCGCCGCGCTCGTCGTCATGGCAATCGGCGCTGGCGCCATGACCGTGAGCCACGCGAACGACTCCTACTTCTGGGTCGTCACGAACTTCGGCGCCATGCAGCCTGATCAGGGCTACCGGACGCAGACCGTCGCGACCGGCATCATGGGCGTCGCCGGCGTCGTGGGCGTCTGGATTCTCACGCTCATCTTTGGCGCCGCCGGCATGATGTAGCGTCGGAGCGTCGGCGCACCCCCCGGCCCACCGGGCGCCCCTGCCGCGCGAGTCGCGCGGGGACGTGCGCGCAGGAAGGCGCGCAGGCGGTGCGGGCACATGATCGACTCGGCGGGAGCCGTCCGGACGCACGCGCGCCAGGGCGGCTCCCCTCGTTTCATGTGCGACGGCGCGCGGGCGCGATCGCGCGTCGACACGTCGCTCTCCGGTGACGTACCATGGGGATGCATGCCGTTCGTCCACACTGGGCGCGCACTCGTCGCCTTGCCAGGCCCGGGGCGCGCGCCACGACGAAGGAGAGTCCTCGTGTACTCCAACTTTCTGATCGTGCCCGACTCGTTCAAGGGCACCATGAGCGCCATCGACGTCTGCCGCATCATGGCCGAGACGCTGCAGGAGCGCTTCCCGAGCGCGACCATCAACACGATCCCCGTCGCGGACGGCGGCGAGGGCAGCGTCGACGCGTTCCTGGCGGCCATGCCCGGCGAGCGCGTGGAGATGGACTGCTGCGGCCCCTATCGCGAGCAGGTCCATGGCTACTATGGCCTGTTCGAGGACGGCACCGCCGTCGTCGAGATGGCCGCAGCCGCCGGGCTGCCCCTCGTCGGCGAGAACCGCCACGTCGAGCAGACCACGACCTACGGCGTCGGCCAGCTGGTCCTTGACGCCATCGACCGCGGCGCGTCCAAGATCATCATGGGTCTGGGCGGCAGCTGCACCAACGACGGCGGCTGCGGCATGGCGGCCGCCTGCGGCGTGCGCTTCTACGACTCGACCGGGGAGCCGTTCCTGCCCGTGGGCGGCACGCTCTCCCACATCGCACGCATTGACATGAGCCGTCTCGACCCGCGCATCGCCAACGGCGACGTCCGGTTCGTGACGATGTGCGACATCGACAACCCCCTGTGCGGCACGACCGGCGCGGCGGCGATCTTCGCGCCGCAGAAGGGCGCCACGCCCTCGCAGGTGGACATGCTCGACGCCGGCCTCGCCCACCTCGCCTCCGTCATCGAGCGCGACCTGGGCCGCAAGGTCATGATGATCCCCGGCGCCGGCGCGGCGGGCGGCATGGGCGCGGGCATGGTCGCGTTCTTTGACTCCCCGCTGCAGATGGGCATCCAGACGGTGCTGGACACGGCCGGGTTTGACGAGAAGGTGCGCGACGCCGACATCGTGTTCTCCGGCGAGGGCTGCTTTGACGGACAGTCGCTGCACGGCAAGGTCGTCGTCGGCGTCGCGAGCCGCTGCAAGCGCGCCGAGAAGCAGCTCATCGCGATCGCCGGCGTCATCGACGACACGGTGATCCCGAGCGCCGTCGACGCCGGCGTCAGCCACCTGTGCTGCATCAACCGCACCGGCGTGCCGCTTGACATCGCCATCCGCCACCCGCGCTCCAACCTGGCGCACACCATGGGCCTGCTCTCCGAGCTCATCGCGCACACGCCCGTCGAGGAGCTCCCGGCGCGCATCCACCTGCACGAGCACCGGGACGAGTAGCGACGCGGAGGTCGCCCCGCACATCGACGGGCGGTTGCGTCCGGCGCGCCTGCGCCCCGCGCGGCGTGGCGCAGGTGATCGGTACACGTATCGGCACACATAAAGGAGGGCCCGATGCCCGTCAACAAGCAGCTTCTTGAGATGCTCGAGTACACGCATGGCCTCATGCAGGAGTACGCCACGCTCGCCAAGCGGGTGATCAATCTAGAGGCGGAGCCGTTCCTGGAGCAGAGGCACCGACAACAGGTTGCGTTCTTTAACGCACTTACCGACGTCCCGTCATTCTCTGCGCGGCCCATTCCAGGAGCCAGCGCAGAGGAGCAGCACGCCGCGAGCCAGCCGCGGGAGCTGCGCGAGCGGGAGCGGCGCGCGGAGATCGCGCGCCTCACCGCGCGCATGCAGGACATCTATCGCACGTACTGCTCGACCGTCGGCAAGCCGGACGACCCACTCTACCCGCCTGACTACTGCACGCTGCCCGCCTGCGAGCACTTCATCAGGTCCGTGCGCAACCAGATGGCCACGACGGTCGGCGAGGCAGTGCGCATCTACGAGGAGAGCCTCTATCGCGACCAGGTCCTCGGCAACCAGCAGCGGCAGGTAGCCGAGCTCGCACACATGCAGGCCGAGCTCAAGGGGCTTCGTGACGACGCGCGCACGCTGCACGAGGATGTCACCAGCGGCACATATGCGTCTCAGCTCGCCAATGAGGAAACGAAGCGCGCGCTCTCCGTGCTGCGCGACAACCTTGAGATGGGCAACATCAACACAGGCACCCTCCTGAACCACACGGTCATGCGAGACATGGTGGCGTCGACCTACCGCTGATGCGGTGGCCGCGATCCCGCCGCCCCGTCCCCATGGCCTTCATGCCACATGTGACGGGGCGGGGACGCATATCGGCGCATATCGGTGACCAAGCGTTTTGTATAGGTCCCGCCCAGTCGCGCACCAACGGCGGGGCAAAGGCGCTTGATTGGCCCGTCACACTCGCCAGACTGCGCCTCTGAGCGCCCTCCTCTCGGCGTGGGCTGCTATTCTTCAATCAGCGCAGGTGCCTACACCCCTCTTCCATCATCTGCGCCTCTTCCAACAACCTGAAGGCCGGTCATGCGGGCGCATGGCCGGCCTTCTCGTGTTCTGTGTCTCGCGGAAGCCTCGCGTCTTGCGCGGCACCCTCGCGAGGCGCACGGGCTGCACGCAGGCTACGCGCGACCATGCTCCCCCACGCCGCCGCGCAGGTTGCCGCTCGTGCGGCGGCGTGCGCAGGCAGGGCACCCGTTGCCCTGCAGCAGGCCGCGCGGCAGCGGCTCCCACTCGTGGCCGCAGACGCGGCAGCGGCACGCCACGCGGGTGCGGGCATTGACGTAGGGGCGCATGAGCTCCACGTCGGGGCTGATCGACGCCACGCGCCGCGCGAACGTCTCCGCGTCTATCGCCTGCGTCCCGGCGCACGCCGGGCAGCCGGCACCGCGCAGCAGGTGGTTCGGCGTCGCCTCCCACTCGTGGCCGCACACGCGGCAGCGGCAGCGAACCTTGGTGCGCGCGTTCACGTAGGCGTCGAGCGTCTCGACCGTCGGCGCCACCGCGGCAAGCTCCGCGGCGAACTGCTCGGGAGTCTTGCTGGCACGGGCCATAGCGCTACCTCGCCGCCATGAGCTCGCGCACGCGCATGAGGTTGTCCAGCGCCGCCCGCAGCGTCTCGTCGCGCTTGGCGAAGTGCAGGCGCACGTAGCGCGACTCGCGGCTGCCGTCCGGCCCCTCGCGGAAGAAGCTCGAGCCGGGCACCGCGCCCACGCGCACCTTGCGCGCGAGGTCCTCGCAGAACGCAAGGTCGTCGTCGTAGCCGAACGCCGAGACGTCCACCATCACGTAATAGGCGCCCTCGGGCACGTTGTGGGCGAGCCCCGCGCGGTCCAGGCCCGCGCAGAGCAGGTCGCGCTTGTGGGTGTAGGTGTGAAGCAGCCCGTCGTAGTAGGACTGCGGCATCCGCAGCCCCGCCACGACCGCCTCCTGCAGCGGCGCGGCGGCGCCGACGGTCAGGAAGTCGTGCACCTTCTTGATACGCGCGGTGATCTTGGCGGGGGCGATCGTGTAGCCAAGGCGCCAGCCCGTGATGGAGTACGTCTTTGACAGCGAGCTGACGCTGATCGTGCGCTCGCGCATGCCCGGCAGCGTGGCGAAGTAGACGTGCCGATGCGGGGCGTAGACGATGTGCTCGTAGACCTCGTCGGTAAGCACGTAGACGTCGTACTTCTCGACAAGGTCGGCGATGACCCGCAGCTCGTCGCGCGTGAACACCTTGCCGCAGGGGTTGGACGGGTTGCACAGGACGAGCGCCTTCGCCGGGCGACCGTCAGGCGTCGCCGGGTGGCCGAGCACCGCCCGGCCAGCGAGGGCGGCCTCCAGCTCGGCGGGGTCAAAGTCGTAGGTCGGCGGGCGCAGCGGCACGTACACCGGGTCCGCGCCCGACAGGATCGCGTCGGCGCCGTAGTTCTCGTAGAACGGCGAGAAGACCACCACGCGGTCGCCGGGGTTGGCGACCGTCATCATCGCGGCCATCATCGCCTCGGTGGAGCCGCAGGTGATCACGACCTCAGTCTCCGGGTCGATCGGAAACGTCGACGCGGCGTCGGCCGGCAGCCCGAGGGCGGCCTTCGCGGCGGGCGCCGCGTCAGGGGCGACGCCCCAGCTCATGAAGGACTCCTGCTTCGCCGCGAGCGCCTCGCGCGTGTCGCAGGCGCCCCAGGTGATCGAGTACTGGTGGTAGTCCTCGTGCGCGACCTCGGCGAGGCGATCTAGGACGGCGGCGGGCGGGTCGAAGTCCGGGAAGCCCTGCGAGAGGTTCACGGCCCCGTATCGCGCGCAGACGCGCGTCATGCGACGGATGACGGAGTCGGTGAAGGTCGCCGTACGATGGGAGAGTGGCTGCATGGGCTGATGGTCCTTCCGATGAGCAAGGCGCGCCGGTCGCATTTTTGCCCGAATTCTATACCACCGCGGTAGGCACCATGGCAGCGCATGGCGGCACGGGGGCGGGAACGCCCCGTGCCGTCACGCCCCCGACATCGCGCGAGCACCGACGACCAGCCCCTCACCTACCGCAGGCGGACCGCCGTGCCTGACGTCGTGACCATCAGCATGCCGTTCTCAGCGCCGAGCACCTCGTAGTCAACGTCCACGCCGACCACGGCGTCTGCCCCTCGCTCGACGGCTCGCTGCTCCATCTCCCGCAGCGCCTGCTCGCGCGCGGCGAGCAGCTCCTTCTCGTAGCCGCCGGAGCGGCCCCCGAAGAAGTTGCGCAGGCTCGCGCCGATGTCCCGCAGGACGTCGACGCCGGTGACGACCTCGCCGAACACGATGCCCCTGTACTCGGCGATCTCGCGGCCCTCCACGGAGGGCGTCGTCGTCAGGATCATGCCAGCATCCCCTTCCTCCGTTCACGTCCCGTCCGTGCGAAGGCCTACGCGGCGTCCGCAGCGGCGGAACCGTCGGCGCCCGCCGACGACGAGCCGTCAGCCCTCGCGGAGCTCGCCGCGCCGGCCATGCCGTCCGTGCCGCCAGAGGCGTAGTCGCCCACGAACCCGCTCGCCACGAAGGCGTCCGATTCGCCGGCGTTCACGTCAGCGCCCGTCCCCTCGCCCCCGTCCGGCACGGTGTACGTGAACGAGACGTCGTCGCCGACCTGATACGTCACGATGCCGATCATGTTCGGCAGCGCGAAGTCGTAGATCGCGCCGGCCGGCGCGTCGCCCGTCGTCGCCGTGCCCGACTCGGGGTCGGTCTCCGCCTGCGTGGCGCCGGGCTCAAGGGTGACGTAGAAGTGCGAGTTGCCGTCGATGACCGCCTGCGCGATTGTCTTGATCATGCCCGTGACCTGAGGTCCGCCTGCCGCCACCGCGATGCTGGCGTCCACGTCGTCCGCGCTCAGGACGCCCTGCTGCGCGAGGAGCGTCAGGTAGTTCGCCTGGCACTCCGCGACCGTGTTGCCGACCGCGACGTTCTGGTACTGCTCGATGTTGACCATCGCGTACATCTTCACGAGACCGGCCGAGTCCTTGAGCGCCATGAAGTAGGTGGGCTGGCCGGAGATGTTCAGCAGCAGCGGGAAGGTTGCCGTGTAGCGCAGGTTCTGGACCTGGCCCTCGGCAGACACCATCGCGGAGTCCTCGGTGGCGCCGGCGACGCTGTAGAAGCGCGACTCCCCGGTGCGCTGGTTCACGAGGATGAAGCCGATGATCGAGTTGTCCGCGGTGACCGAGCTCACGCCCGTGTACAGGTAGACGTCGTCGTTCTGGGCGATGTAGTTGTAGCCGCTGTTCCCGTCGGTCCCCGGCGTCGTGCGCACGACACCCTTCTGGCCGATGAAGGAGTTCAGCCAGCCGCCCGAGTACAGGCCGCTCCAGTTGTACTGCGTGATGAGCAGGTCAGACGGGTAGGCACGATCCACCCACTGCGGGCAGTCGCCGATGGCGTAGTCCTGCGTCTCGCCGGTGCAGGCGTTCACGAGCACGACGCGCTGGATGTCCGTGCCGTCAAACAGGCCGATGGTGCGCTTCTGAACCGGGAAGACCCACCACGGGGTGCCGTCCTCGTCAATCTCGAAGGACTTCTCGTCAAACATGTACGTCGGGTAGCGAAGCTGCACGTAGCGGTCGATGTTGCGCGCGAGCGGCTCGCTCTCGGAGTACTTGATCGGCTGGTCGAGACGGACGACCTCGGCATTCTGCGTCGTCATGTCCACGATGACGTAGGCGGGGATGCCGTTGGCGCGGTTCGTGAGCCACTTGAACAGGTCGGCGTAGTTGAGCGGGCTCACGCGCACCGGCTTGCCGTGGTAGTTGATCTGGCTGTACATGTCGGAGATCTCAAACTGGCTGACGTACTCCGGGATGGAGCCCATGGCGCGGTTGCCCAGCAGGATGGCAGAGGCGCGGTCGATGACGGGCACCTCGGAGTAGTTCACCTCGCTGATGTCCTGCGCGAAGTTGCCGTCCTGCGTCTCCAGCACGGTCGCATAGCGATGCGCGTTGCCCGGGATGATGGAGAAGCCGGCGATCTTGCCGATGGCGAAGACAGCCAGGACGACCACCGGCACGATCAGCGCGCGGCGCATCCACTTCTTGCGGGCCTCCTTGCCGGACGTGTCCTTGTGGTGGCGCAGCGCCCAGACCCATACGCCGACGGCAATGACGAGCGCGAACAGCAGAAGCCACCACCAGACGCCCTCGCTGTGCAGGTTGATCGCCGGGTGGAACCACCAGTAGCAGAAGGCGAGCACCGCGACGAGCACGACGGCCAGGATGACGAGCGCGCGCTTGCTCCATGCCGCCATCTTGTTGAAGGCGCCGCTGAAGTCGATGTTCACCTGGGGCGCGCCTCCCCCCTTGCCGCCATCGCCCGATCCGCCGGACGCCGCGCCACCGGCGGCGTCCCCCTCCTGCCCCGAGTCGCCCGCGCCCCTTCCGCCGGCGCTCGGCATCGGGAAGCCGAAGAGGCTCCCGAGCATGTCGTTCAGGTTGAAGTCGTTCTTGTCGGCCATGGATCCCCCTAGGTCGATCGCGTACGTTGCCTCGAATGCCCGCGCGACTTGGCGCTTGCCGTTCAGGATACCGTCAGATCGCACGCCCCGACGCGGCGATCGGCCCATTTCGTCGGCCGGTCGGGGAAACGCCGCAGGTCATGACGGATTGTTGACATCCGCCTTACAACTCGCTCATCCTCGCGCCTCCTTGCACGTCCCGCGCGGGACGCGGAAATACTGTCTTGCGCCCCACGCGCGGCCCGCCGCCGACGAAGCGGTTAGTATCATGGGGAGCAACGAGGGTCGTGCGGTCGGGGGTGTTCGATCGCCCGGCATCGCACGACGCCATGACATGTGACGGGGGCCGGCCGCGTGCCGTGCCGGAGCGAAGGGAGCGCGCATGAAGGAGCTCGAGGATCGCATCGCGTCGGAAGGCGTCGTGCGCGACGGCGGGGTGCTCAAGGTTGGCTCGTTCCTGAACCATCAGTGCGACATCTCCCTGTTCGACCGCATGGGCGCCGCCTGGGCCGAGCACTTCAGCGGCAAGCGCGTCGACAAGATCCTGACCATCGAGGCGAGCGGCATCGGCATCGCCTGCATGGCGGCGCGTCACTTCGGCAACGTGCCCGTCGTGTTCGCGAAGAAGTCCCCCTCTCTCAACCTGGACGGTGCGCAGTACCACGTCGTGATCCACTCGTTCACCAAGGACGCCGACTTCAACGTGATCGTCTCCAAGGACTTCATCCAGGAGGGCGAGCACGTGCTGATCATCGACGACTTCCTCGCCAACGGCGCCGCCACCGAGGGGCTCATCGAGATCTGCGATCAGGCGGGCGCCATCGTGGAGGGCATCGGCATCGCCATCGAGAAGGGCTTCCAGCCGGGCGGAGCATGCCTGCGCGACCGCGGCTACGACCTCTGCTCGCTCGCCATCATCAAGAGCATGGACGCGCAGACCGGCGAGGTCGTGTTCGCGTGAGCCTCGACCACGGCGCCGGCAAGGCTAGGAAGAGCGAATCGGCCGATGCCACGAGGACGAACATGGCCGACAGGTGAGCCCGTCGGACGTACGTCCTCGACGTCGTCGACAACAAGCAGCCAAGCGCCCGCGGCGGTCCGTCTCGCGAGCCCGCGGGCGCTTGACTCGTGCGCATGCGCCGCGGCGCGTTCTATGACGTGCGCCAAACGTGACGCCGCTTGAAACTACGCGTCCGCGTGCGCCGGATACCGAATGCCATACTTCTCGCAGAGGCGGTCGCGAAGCTCGGGGTCCGTGAGGATCTTGGCGACGTCCTCCGCGCGCCCGTCCGCGACGA
>CACZRK010000074.1 GCA_902783515.1 uncultured Coriobacteriaceae bacterium
CCCCATGACGACTGCGGTCGGGCGCCGCCGCGCCACGCCGCCGCCCCGCCCGTGTCACGGCGAGATGGCGAGCGCGTTTCCAAAGGCTGACGTTTCGTTGGCGATGGCGCGTCCGCGTCGCAGGGGAGGGGCGCGCAGGCATAATGGACGGGAGGCACCTCTCCGGTGACCAGCATGACCACGTCGGCATGACCCGCCGGCCGCCTCGGCGCGCCGCGGTCCACCCCAGAAGGGCAGGGCTTCCATGACGTATTACGAAACGCTGGACGACGAGGCGCTCGGCCGCGAGATCGCGCGGCTGCAGGCGCGCGTCGACGAGATCCGCTCCCGCGGGCTCGCGCTCAACATGGCGCGCGGCAAGCCGTCGCCCGAGCAGCTTGACCTCTCCATGCCCCTGCTGGACGTCCTGGACTCGCGCGCCGACGTGCGCGCCGCCGACGGGACCGACTGCCGCAACTACGGCGTCCTCATGGGCATCCCCGAGGCCCGCGCGCTGTTCGGCGCGGTGCTGGGCGTCCCCGCCGAGCAGGTCTTCGTCGGCGGCGAGAGCAGCCTCACGCTCATGTACGACACGCTCGCCCGCGCGATGACGTTCGGCGTGCTGGGGGGCGAGCCGTTCTCGCTGCAGGCGCGCCGCGCGCCGCTCAGGTGGCTCTGCCCGGTGCCCGGCTACGACCGGCACTTCGCCATCACGGAGGCGTTCGGCTTTGAGCTCGTGCCCGTCGCGATGGGCGAGGACGGTCCGGACATGGACGAGGTCGAGCGCCTCCTGGCCGACCCGGCCGTCAAGGGCATGTGGTGCGTCCCCATGTACGCCAACCCGACCGGCGTCGTGTACGCCGACGAGGTCGTGCGTCGCATCGCCGCGCTGCGCCCGGCCGCGCCGGACTTCCGCGTGTACTGGGACAACGCGTACTGCGAGCACCACCTGTACGACGACCACCCCGTCCTTCTCAACGTCTTTGACGCGTGCGCGCAGGCCGGCAGCCCCGACCTCGTCTACGCCTTCTGCTCGACGTCCAAGATGACGTTCCCGGGCGCCGGCGTCGCCGCGATGGCGACCTCGCCGCGCAACCTGGAGGACCTGCGCCGCACCCTGGGCGTGCAGATGATCGGGCACGACAAGCTGAACCAGCTGCGCCACGTGCGCTTCTTCGGCGACGTGGACGGCCTGCGCGCGCACATGCGCCGGCACGCCGAGATCCTGCGGCCGCGCTTTGAGCTCGTGCAGCGCCGCCTCGCCGAGGGACTGGGCGGCCTGGGCGTCGCGCGCTGGAGCGACCCGCGCGGCGGGTACTTCGTCTCCTTTGACGGGCCGCGCGGCTCGGCGTCGCGCGTCGTGGCGCTCGCCGACTCGTGCGGCGTGAAGCTCACGGGCGCCGGCGCCACGTGGCCGCATCACCACGACCCGCAGGACACGAACATCCGCATTGCGCCGAGCTTCCCCTCGCTGGAGGAGCTGGGCGAGGCGCTGGACGTCTTCGTGACGTGCGTGCAGCTCGTGAGCGCGCAGCTCGTCGCCGAGGCCCGCGCGGCGGGCGCGGAGGCGTAGGGGATGGCACAGACGGACCAGAGGGACGCCGCGGCGACCGCCCCGAGCGCCGCGCCGGCGGCCGCGCCCGCGCCGGGCGAGGTGGACGAGTCGGAGAAGGGCAGGCGCGTCCGCGGCATCTTCCAGAAGATCGCCCGGCGCTACGAGATGTTCAACGCGCTGTCCAGCCTGGGCATCTACCGCTCGTGGCTCGGTCGCGTCGCGCGTCTCGCCGCCTGCGAGCCGACCGACCGCGTGATCGACGTGGCGGGCGGCACGGGCGACGTGACCTTTGAGGTCATCCGCACCTGCCCGCCGGCGAGCGTCGAGCTGACGGACTTCACGAAGGAGATGCTCGACGTCGCCGACGAGCACATCGCCGCCGGCGCGGCGCGGGGGGTCCCGGTGCGCACGCGCGTCGCCGACGCGATGGCGCTGCCGTACGAGGACGACGCCTTTGACGTGTACACGATGGCGTACGGCCTGCGGAACTTCTCGGACCGCGAGCTGTCCATGCGCGAGGCGAGCCGCGTGCTGCGCCCCGGCGGCAGGTACGTGGCCCTGGAGTTCTCGACCCCGACGAACCCCGCGTGGCGCGCCGTGTACAACGTGTACCTCGGGCACGTCATTCCGTTCGTTGGCGGAGTTCTCACCCACGACCGGGCGGGCTTCGACTACCTTGTCAGCTCTATCAGGGAGTTCCCGCCGCCCGCGCAGATCGTGCGGGAGCTCGAGCAATCCGGCTTCACGTCGGTGACGTGCCATCCGTGCACCGGCGGCATCGCGACCATCTACGTGGCGCGCGCCCGATAGCGCCGCGCCGCCTCGGGGCATCCGGCCCGCAACTGCAACCTCAGGAGGTGCACCATGCTTCTTCTCGCACGATACGTCCTTCCCGTGACGGGCAACGAGCAGTTTGACGTCAGGGGCATCGAGAACGGCGCCGTCCTCGTGCGCGACGGTCGCATCGCCGACGTCGGGCACGCGCTGGAGCTGCGGCGCCGCTACCCGACGGAGGAGACCCGCGACTTCGGCCAGGCCGTCCTCATGCCCGGATTCGTGGACTGCCGCACGCGCCTGGAGTACGCGACGCTGCGCGGCATCACCAACGACGCACCCTACGTGGACTGGGAGGCCTACATCCTGAAGAAGGCGGCCATGCTGTCCCCGCAGGACTGGGAGGACGCCGCGATCCTGGGCGCCTTCGAGGCCGTGCGCAGCGGCATCACGACCGTCGCCGACACGACCCGCACGGGCGCCGGCTTCCACGCGATGAAGGCCATCGGCCTGCGCGGCATCGCGTATCGCGAGGTGGGGTCCAAGACGCGCGCGGACATCGAGACGAACCTGCGGCGCGCCGTGGGCGACATCGAGTCGTGGGGTGACGCGGGCGGGCGCATCCGCGCCGGCATCGCGACCGAGCACCTGTACACGTGCCACCCCGAGATGCTCGGCGCCGTGGCGCGCTACGCGACCGAGACGCGGACGCCCGTGTGCGTGGACATCGCCGGCTCCATCGAGGAGTACAACTTCATCAAGTACGGCCACGCGCCGTTCGCCGTCGCCAACGAGGACGAGGACCTGTCCGCCATCGAGGACAGCCAGGCCGCCGCGCTCCTGCCGACGGGCTGCTCACCGGTGCGCTACGTCCTGAACTGGGACATCCTGGACGTCCCCGAGGTGCTGGCCGTGCAGTGCGTGAAGCTGGACGACGACGACATCGCGCACCTCGCCGAGCGCGACGTGCGCGTGGGGGTGTGCTCGCGCGCCAACGCCAAGCTCGGCATGGGCGTGGCGCCCGTCGCCAAGATGCGCGCCGCCGGCGTGACCGTCGGCCTGGGCACCGGCTCCGTGGCGGCGTGCGACTCGCTGGACCCCTTTGAGGAGATGCGCTTCACGCTGCTCATGCAGCGCGCGTCCAACGGCCGCAGCGGCTTCATCACCGGCCCGGGCATGGTGAAGATGGCGACGCTCGACTCCGCCCGCGCCCTGCGCATGGACGACCAGGTGGGCTCGCTGGAGGTGGGCAAGCTGGCGGACGTCATCGCGGTCGACCTGTCCGGCACGCGCCAGATCCCGACGCACTTCCCGAACTCGGCGGTCATCCACACGGCGCACCCGGCCAACGTCCTCATGACGATGATCGGCGGCGAGGTCGTCTACGACGCGACCGACGAGATCTCGCCGCTGCTCACGATGGACCCGCGCGAGATCAGGCGCATCCTCGCGAACACCGACCGGGCGCGCGCGAAGCTTCGCCAGGCGTGAGGCGCCGCGCCCGCGCGCATCCCGGGACGTGTGCGGGCGGGTTGTGAACCGGCGATGGAAGTTGCCATGTTGGCGGGCTCTGGGCGAGATTGCCATACGGCAGTCTCGCCTTTGGCGCACTATGGTAGCCACGTCGCCCGCACGACGGGCGACGATCGACGACTGACGGGACGTATCAGCGAGGAGACGCTTATCCATGGCAGACGACGCGCACTCGAACAGCTTCTTTGACGACGAGGAGGACATCGCCTCACCGCAGCGGGCGGCGCACGACCCCGCCGCCAAGCCGGCGGGCAAGGGGCGCGGCGGCGCGGCGCGCAGGGGGCAGGCACCCGCGACGAAGCCCGCGACGAAGACGACTGCGGGGGCGCAGGCGGGCACCAAGACCGCGGGCGCACGCAAGCCCGCGGGTCAGGGCGGCGCGAAGGTCAGGCGCCCGTCGTTCGCGGTCGTCGTCGCGATCGCGGTCGTCGCGATCATCCTCGGCTTCGCGCTCGGCTACTTTGTCGCGCTGGCGCAGGTGAGCAGCGAGATCGCCGCGCTGTACGCGGGCGACACGTCGGGCACGTCGCTTGTCGGCGCCAGCGCCGGCGTGGACGTGAACAGCGAGGCGGACCTGCCGAGCGGCCACCCCGACCTGAGCGGCACGATCAACGCCGACGGCTCCATCAACGAGTCCGCGCTCGCGGACGTCATGGCGTCACTCTCCTCGTCGGGTGACGCGGCGTAGCGAGACTGGCATAATGGCGAGTGCCCGCGGCGGCGCGGCCGGCGTGCGGGCGTGACGGGGAGTCGGGGGCGCGTCGGCGAGGGTCGGCGCGCCGACGGAAGGCCTGGGGCTTATGGACAAGAACAACATGTCGTTCGGCATGAAGATCATCATCGTCATCTTCGCCGTCATCCTGGTCGTCTCGCTGATGCTGCCGTTCTTCAGCAGCTGCAGCAACGCGGCCTCGTCGAATGACTCCAACGCGGATGACACGTCAACGAGCGACACGTCGCTGTCCACGGTGGAGGGCGTGGACGCGGTCTACCAGGCGAAGGTGGACGACCTCACCTCGCAGCTCGCCAGCGACTCGACCAACATGCTCGCCACCGTGAACCTCGGCAAGACGTACATGGAGTGGGCGTCGGCGCTCGGCCAGGTTGACACGAGCACGCTCACGGCGACGTCCAAGGCAAGCGCGAGCGCCAGCGACGCCCTCGCGCTCCTCAACGCGATGACGGCGGCCGCCGACAGCGGCGCATCGGACGGGGAAGTGGCCGCGCAGGCGTCCTCTTCCGCCGACGACGTCGTCTCGGCGCTGAACGCCCACATCGAGGAGACCTACGCGGCGGCGATCCCGTACTTTGACGCGTACCTCGAGCAGACCGCGTCCAAGTCGGTCACGGTGGACCGCGCCATCGCGAAGTACTACTCCGGCGACGTGGACGGCGCCATCGAGGACCTGGAGGCGTTCGTCTCCGACGATGACGCCTTCTCCCCCGCGTGGTACAACCTCGGCGTCTTCTACGAGGGGAGTGATCGCGCGAGCGACGCGCGCGACGCGTTCACCAAGGCCATCAGCGCGGACCAGAAGGACTCGTACAACATGGGCACGTACGCGCTCTACCAGCTGAGCATCATGAGCGCGCTGGCCGACGCGAGCGCCGGTGCGGACGTGAGCGCGAGCGGCGACGTTGAGGACGGCACCGTCGGCGGCAGCGCCGCCGGCGAGCTCGCGGACCAGACGACCGCCACGGCTGACGGCGGCTCCTCGAGCGCCTCGGAGTAGCGTCGCGCGGCGGTGTGCGGCGGCGTGTGCTCGCGGCGCATGCGCGCATGTGCATGTATATATTGTTCGGGCGCTGCGCGTGGAAATGGCACGCCCGTGAGAGGAAGGCAGACAGGACATGGAGCTTGACATCAAGCGCACCGTCAGCGGCGACAAGGGGGTCGTCGCCGTCAGCGGCGAGGTTGACGTGAGCAACGCCGACGCGCTGAAGGAGGCCGTCGCCGCCTACCTGAAGGACGGCGCGGTGAGCACGATCGAGGTCGACCTGTCCCAGGTCCCCTACATCGACTCCACGGGCATCGGCGTCCTCGTGGGCGGCCTGCATCGCGCCGAGGAGGCCGGCAAGCGGCTCGTCGCGACGGGCGTGCAGCCCAACGTCGCGCGCATCTTCGGCATGCTGGGCGTTGACGGCATCATCGCCTAGCGACGCGCCGGATTCGCGGGGCAGGCTCCGTCGGAACTCCTCGTCGCGGGCGCTCTCGTCCTGCGACGACGCCGCGTGAGATTCGTGGCTTAGATCCGCCAGAGTTGGGTACCTTAGAGAAACGTGCAGGGGGCGGTGCCCGGTCGCCTCTGACGGTTATCATTCGCTGCGATGAAAGGGCTTCTCGTGCTTGGAATAGGCGGTACTGAGCTCGTCATCATCCTGGTGTTCGGCTTCCTCATCTTCGGGCCGGACAGGCTGCCTGCCATGGGCCGCACGATCGGTCGGGCGCTGCGGCAGTTCCAGCAGGCCCAGGATCAGATGAACAAGATGGTGAAGACGGAGATCTACGACCCCATCAACGAGGCCGCGAAGGCTCCGGAGAAGAAGCAGGGGCCGAAGAAGAAGACGTCGGCGGCCGCCGCGACTAAGCCCGAGACGTTCGCCGAGAAGAAGGCGCGTCTCGCGGCCGAGGCCCAGGCAAAGGCGGAGCGTGCCCGTCGTGCGGAGCGCGGCGAGGAGGCGGCGCAGCCCGCGCAGGCCGTCGTCGTCCCCGAGAAGCCCGTGGGCCGCTCGGAGACGTTCGCCGAGAAGAAGGCGCGCCTGGAGGCCGAGAAGGCCGCGGCCGCCGCCAAGAAGGAGGCGGGCGCCGCCGCGCAGGCCGCTGCCGCGAACGCGCAGACGGCTGCGGGCGTGCGCATCCGCACCGCATCCGCCAGCAAGCGCACGGGCGCCTCGCGCGCCGCCAAGCTCTATGACATCGACGCCCTCGTGGCGGATGACTCGGCTGACGCCTCGTCGACCTCGGAGAACGGAAAGGGGGACCAGGCGGACGCCTAAGGCGCCTCTCCTGAAAGAATCTCATGCCAATCGGTCCCGCACGCATGCCCCTGATGGATCACCTCGGCGAGCTTCGTCGCCGTCTGACCATCATCATCGTCTCGCTGTTCGCCACCGCGATCATCCTGTACTTTGCGACGCCGACGTTCATCGAGTTCCTGATCGCGCCCATCCGCTCCTACATGCCCTCGACGCTGCTGAGTGACTCCTCGCCGACGGGCATGGTCGTGACGACGCCGCTCGGCGGCTTCACGATCCGCTTCCAGGTGGCGATCTTCCTCGCGTTCTGCGTCTGCTCGCCGCTCGTGCTGTGGGAGGTCCTCGCGTTCTTCCTGCCGGCCCTGAAGCCGAACGAGCGCCGCTGGGTGCTGCCGACGCTGGCGATCGGCGTCGTGCTGTTCATCCTTGGCCTCGTCTTCTGCTACAACATCATCCTCGGCGCCGCGTTCGGGTGGATGACGGGCGAGTCCGACATGATCGGCACGGTCCTGCCGGACGCGAACTTCTACCTGAAGACCGTGCTCGGCCTGCTCATCGCGTTCGGCTTCGCCTTCGAGCTGCCGCTGATCGTCTTCTACCTCACGGTGTTCAACCTCGTCCCGTACAAGACGTTCCGCAAGAACTGGCGCACCGTCTACGTGGTGCTGCTCGTCCTGTGCGCCATGGTGACGCCGGACGCCAGCCCCGTCACGATGGGCTTCATGTTCGCCGCGCTGCTGTCGCTGTACGAGCTGTCCCTGTTCGCCTCCCGCCTCGTGCTGCGCAAGCGCATCGCGAAGCAGAAGGCCGAGGGCACCTACTTCGAGGACGACGATGACGACGAGGATGACGAGGACGACGATGACGAGGACGAGCGCGACTAGCCGCCGCCCCGCTCGCCCGGCCCTCTCGACGCGGCGCGGGCGGGGTGACGTCTGATGCATGAGTACTCGATCGTCGAGGGCGTGATGGACGGCGTCATACCGCTCGCGCGGCAGAACGGCGCCTCGCGCGTGAGCGTGATCCGCCTGAGGATCGGCACAATGACCGACATCGTACGCGAGGCGCTCGACTTCGCGTGGGACGTCGTCTGCGACGAGCGCGGGCCGATCGTGCAGGGATGCCGTCTGGAGATCGAGCCGGTCGAGCCGCACTTCGTCTGCATGGCGTGCGGGCATGAGTACGACGCCGACCGCCTCCACCCCCGGTGTCCGGTCTGCGGGTCCGGGCAGACGCTCCTCACCAAAGGGCGCGAGCTAGAGATCGCATCGTTTGACATAGAGACGCCGGAGACGAGCGACGACGAGTCGTGACGCCCGGCGTCCGTCATGAACCCGGCGTCGCGCCTCGTGCCGCGCCGGGCCTCACCAGGCTCGCCGACGGCGCCAGGGCGCGGGCGGGCGGAGCAAAGGAGCACAGTCATGGCTGAGACCATCCAAATGGGCACGCCCATCCTCGCCAAGAACGACCGGCTTGCCGACGAGCTGCGCACGCGGTTCGCGCAGGACGGCACCTTCGTCGTGAACCTGCTGTCCAGCCCAGGCAGCGGCAAGACGAGCACGATCCTCGCGACGATGCGCGGCCTCGCCGACCGCTTTCGCATCGGCGTCATCGAGGGCGACATCGCCAGTGACGTCGACGCGCTGCGCGTGAAGGAGGCGGGCGCCGCGGCCGTGCAGATCAACACCGGCGGCCTGTGCCACCTGGAGAGCGCGATGATCGCTCGCGCCTGGGACGCGATCGGCGACAAGGGGCTTGACCTCGCCATCATCGAGAACGTCGGCAACCTCGTGTGCACGGTCGACTTTGACCTGGGCGAGACCCTGCGCGTCATGATCCTGTCGGTGCCCGAGGGCGACGACAAGCCGCTCAAGTACCCGGGCATCTTCCAGTCCTCGCAGGTCATCCTCGTGAACAAGATCGACACGCTCCCGGCGTTCGACTTTGACCGCGCGCGCTTCCGCGACGAGATCAGCCAGCTCAACCCCAACGCGCGCATCTTTGAGGTGTCGGCGAAGACGGGCGAGGGGATGGACGCGTGGTGCGACTACCTCGCGCAGCGCATCCAGGAGCACAAGGCGCACGCGTCCGCCGCACGGAGCTGACGTACGCGCGGGGAGCGCGAGGAACGCCGCAAGCAGATGGGGGTATGCCGACCAATGAGGCTCGTTGTCACGGAGAAGAACGACGCGGCGCAGAAGATCTCTGCGCTGCTCAGCACGTCAGGCAAGCCGAAGGCGGACAAGGTGTACCAGACGCCGGTCTATCGGTTTGAGAAGGACGGGGAGGAGTGGGTCTGCATCGGTCTGCGCGGGCACATCCTCGCCGTGGACTTCCCGCGCGAGCTGCACTGGACCGAGCGGGACGGGTGGTTCGGCGTTGACGAGAACGGCGAGGTCATCCCCGCGAAGCTGCCTGACACGCTGGCTCACCCGCCGTTCGAGAAGGTTCGCAAGCCGTTTCTGAAGGACGGCGTGGACATCAAGGGCTGGAAGGTGCCCTCGCTGCCGTACCTGGTGTGGTCGCCGGTCGAGAAGACGCCCGCCGAGAAGGACATCATCCGCTCGCTCAAGAACCTCGCCAAGAAGGCGGACAGCGTCATCATCGCGACCGACTTCGACCGCGAGGGCGAGCTCATCGGCAGCGACGCCGTCTCCATGGTCAGGCAGGTCAACGAGAACGCGCCGATCACGCGCGCCCGCTACTCGGCGTTCACGCGCGGCGAGATAGAGCACGCGTTTGCCGAGGAGAACCTCGTCCCGCTGGACGTGGACCTCGCGGCGGCGGGTGAGTCGCGCCAGCACATCGACCTCATCTGGGGCGCGGTGCTCACGCGCTACCTGACGATGGCGAAGTTCGGCGGCCTGGGCAACGTGCGCAGCGCCGGCCGCGTCCAGACGCCGACGCTCGCCCTCGTCGTCGCCCGCGAGCGCGAGCGCCAGGCGTTCGTGCCGGAGGACTACTGGGTCGTGCGCGCCGGCCTCACCGCGCCGGGCGGCGAGACGCTCGTCGCGCAGCACGCGACGGCGCGCTTCAAGGACGAGGCGGAGGCGACCCGCGCGCACGACCGCGCGGCGGCCGCCCCGAAGGCGACGGTCACCGACGTGACGAGGCGGTCGCGCCGGACGGCCCCGCCCGCGCCGTTCAACACGACGACGCTGCAGACCGCGGCCGCGGCCGAGGGCCTCGCGCCCGCGCGCACGATGCGCCTCGCGGAGTCGCTCTACATGGCGGGCCTCATCTCGTACCCCCGCGTCGACAACACGGTGTACCCGAAGTCGCGCGACCTCGCCGAGACCGTGACGGCGCTGGAGGCCGTGCCGCAGTACGAGCCCTACTGCCGGCAGCTCCTCTCCGCCGGCCCGCTGCACGCGACGCGCGGCAAGCAGGAGACGACCGACCACCCGCCGATCTACCCGACGGCCGCGGCCGACCCCGAGAAGCTCCGCGCCGACGAGTGGAAGCTCTACAACCTGATCGCCCGCCGGTTCCTCGCGACCCTCTCGGAAGCCTCGGTGTCGGACAGCACGAAGGTGTCGCTTGACCTGGGCGGGGAGCCCTTCGCGGTCTCGGGCACGGTGCTCGCCCAGCCGGGGTTCCGCGCGATCTACCCATATGGCCTCAAGAAGGACGACGCGCTGCCCGCGCTCTCCGTGGGCGACGCGCTTGCCATCAACGAGGTGACGATCGAGGCGAAGCAGACCGAGCCGCCCGCGCGCTACAGCCAGGGCCGCCTGATCCAGGAGATGGAGCGCCTCGGGCTGGGGACCAAGTCCACGCGCGCCTCCATCATCGAGCGCCTCTACCAGGTGAAGTACCTCAAGAACGACCCGATCGAGCCGAGCCAGCTCGGCATGGCCATCATCGAGGCGCTGAACACGTACGCGCAGCGCATCACCTCGCCCGAGATGACCAGCGAGCTGGAGGACGACATGACGCAGGTCTCCGAGGGCACGCGCACCGAGGAGGCGGTCGTGTCGCGGTCCCGCGAGCTGCTCGCCGGGATGCTCGACGGGCTGATCGAGCACAAGGACGACCTCGGCGAGGCGATCAGCGACGCGGTCACGGCCGACGCGAAGATCGGCGTGTGCCCGAAGTGCGGCTCCGACCTGCTCGTGAAGACGTCCGCCAAGAACCGCTCGCAGTTCATCGGGTGCTCCGCGTGGCCGGAGTGCGACGTGACGTACCCGCTTCCGAAGGGCCGCGTCGAGCCGGTCGAGGAGCGCTGCCCTGCGTGCGGGGGCTCGCAGATCAAGGTGCACCCGTTCCGCTCGAAGCCCTACGTGGTGTGCATCGACCCGGCGTGCCCGACGAACCGCGAGCCCGACGTGGACTGCGGCCCGTGCCCGACGTGCGCCGCCGCCGGACACGAGGGCAGGCTGATCGCGCACAAGAGCGAGAAGACGCTCAAGCGCTTCATCCGCTGCACGAACTACGACGAGTGTCAGACGAGCTACCCGCTGCCGCAGCGCGGCGCGCTCACGGCGACGGGGGAGAGCTGCCCGGAGTGCGGGGCCCCGCTCGTGACGATCCAGACCGCGCGCGGCCCCTGGACGCTGTGCGTGAACATGGACTGCCCGGCGAAGGCGCGCGCCGAGGCGGAGAAGGCCGCGCGCGCCGCGAAGAAGGGCGCCGCGGCGGGCGCGAAGAAGGCCGCGGGCACGAAGCGGGCGCCGGCGAGAAAGGCCGCGACGAAGCGGACGTCAGGCACGTCAAAGGCGTCGGGCACGGCCGCCGCGTCGGCGGCCGAGGCCGCGGCCGGGGAGGCGCAGGCATAGGTTCCGACGGCCGGGCGGGTCGCCATCCGGTGGATGGCGGCCCGTTCGCAGGTCGGGGCGTCGCTTCGCTGCTCCTGCATAGAAAGCCGACATTATTGGTCGACATTGGTGGTATACCGACAGCGACTGCGAGGAGGGCGACGCCGCGCGCGGGGGATCGGCGCGGATACCCCTGACGGTGAATGGAGTGACGCATGGGCGAGATCTGGGATCGACGTGCGACGGCGCTGACTCGTCGTGAAGCGCTGCGGGCCGCCGGCCGCGGCATGGCGCTTGCGGCCATGGGCCTGTGCGTGGCGGGGTGGTCGCCCGCGGGTGGCGTGGCGCTCGCGGAGGGTGCGGACACCCTGCGCATGGCGATCTCCGTCGACCCTGACGGCCTTGACCCCCAGCGCACGGCCGCGGCGGCGACCTTCCAGGTGACGAACAACATCTACGACCCGCTGCTCAAGGTGACCGCTGACGGCGAGCTCGTCGCGGGTCTCGCCGAGTCGTGGGACGTCTCCGACGACGGCCGCACGATCACGTTCCACCTGCGCCAGGGGCTGACGTTCTCCAACGGCAAGACGTGCGACGCCGCGGCGGTGAAGGCCTCCTTCGAACGCCTGGTCACCGACGACAGCCCCCGCGTGAGCGAGTACAAGGGGTACGCCTTTGACGCGCCCGACGACGCGACCTTCGTCGTGACGAGCGAGGAGCTGAACGTGGCGGCGCTCACCGACTTCGCCTACGCGTGGTCGGCGGTCGTGGACGCGAGCGTCGGCGACGACCTGCGCAGCAAGCCGGTCGGCACGGGCGCGTACACGCTCGGTCAGTGGACGCCGCAGCAGTCGCTCACGCTCGCCGCGAACCCCGCGTACTGGGGCGACGCGCCGAAGGTCGCGACCGTCGAGCTGACGGTCGTGCCGGACGCGACGACGCAGGTGAGCTCGCTGCGCACGGGCGGCGTGGACCTCATCCTGTGCGACAGCTCGCAGGTGGCGCCCTTTGAGAACGACCCCTCGTTCCACGTTGACAAGTTCCCGATGAACGGCGTCCAGCTCATGGCGATGAACTGCGCCAACGAGGCGCTCTCGGACCGCCGCGTCCGCCAGGCGATCGACATGGCCGTCGACAAGGACACGCTCATCCAGACCGTGTGGTGGGGCTATGGCGAGAAGATCGGCTCGCACTTCCCGACCGTGCTGAAGGAGTACGTGGACTGCAACGACACGTACGCCTACGACCCGGACGGCGCGCGTGCGCTGCTGGCCGAGGCGGGCTACGGCGGCGGCCTGACGCTGCGCATGCGCCTGCCGAAGGACTACCAGATGTACGTGGATGCCGGCCAGATGATCGCGGACATGCTCTCCAAGGTCGGCGTCACCTGTGACATCGAGATCGTCGAGTGGGCGACGTGGCTGGAGGAGGTCTACACGGGCCGCTCCTACGACCTGACGGTCGTCGGGCACACGGGGCGCCTGGACCCGATCACGCTGCTCGCGCGCTATCGTTCGGACAGCTCCGAGAACTACTTCAACTACGCGAGCGACGAGGTGGACGGCCTCATCGACGCCTACCGAAGCGAGCTTGACGAGGGCAAGCGCACACAGGACGTGCAGGACCTGCAGCGCGCGCTCGCGAAGGACGTGCCGGCCGTCTACATCCAGACGCCGGTCATGGTGTATGTGTCGCGTTCGAACGTGAGCGGCTTCGTGCAGTACCCTATTGACATCTACGAGTTCAAGGACGTCTCGGTCGGCTAGGCGAGCGGCGGCGGGGGAGGTTCGCGCGTCCAGATGGCACAGGCGATAGCGAAGAGGTTCGGCGCGTCGGTGGCGGTGCTGGTCGTCGTGTCGCTCGTGACGTTCGTCGTGCTGCACGTGATCCCCGGCGACGCGGCGGTGCTGCAGCTCGGCCTTGACGCCTCGCCGGACAAGCTCGCGGCGCTGCGCGAGGCGATGGGGACGGACAAGCCCCTGCCCGCGCAGTACCTGAGCTGGGTCGGCGGCGTGATCTGCGGCGACTGGGGCACGTCCAGCCTGTACGGGATGCCCGTGTGGGACGTGGTCGCCCCGGCCGTCCCCGTGACGCTCGCGCTGGCGGCGTATGCGACCGTCGTCGCCGTCGCGGTCTCGACCGCCCTCGGCGTGGCGGCGGCGCTGCGGCCGGGGTCGGCGGTTGACGTGTGCGCGCGCACGATCGTGCAGGTCGCCTCGGCGGCGCCGGGCTTCCTGGTGGGCATCGTGCTCATGCTGGCGTTCGGCGTCGCGCTCGGCTGGCTGCCGGTGAGCGGCTACGTCGCGCCGTCGCAGGGCGTGGGCGCCTGGGTCGCGAGCCTGACGCTGCCGGCGATCACGCTCGCGATCGGCGAGTGCGGGCCGCTCGTGCGCATCGTGCGCTCGTCGACCATCGCGTCGCTGCGGCGTGACTACATGCTGTCCTGCGAGGTAAAGGGCCTGCACCGCACGCGCGCGCTCGTCGCGTACGCGCTGCGCGGCGCCCTGGTCGGGCCGCTCGCGGTCACCGGGGTGCAGCTCGCCAAGCTCCTCGGCGGCGCGATCGTCGTGGAGAGCGTCTTCGCGCTGCCGGGGGTCGGGCGCCTGCTGCTCACCGCCGTCCAGGGGCGCGACGTCATGCTGCTGCAGGGGATCGTCGTGTTCGTCACCGCCGCGGTCGTGCTCGCGTCGCTGCTGGCGGACGTGCTGATCGCCGCCGCGGACCCCTCGGTGCGCGGCGCGTCCGGGGAGCGTGCGCGATGAGCGCGGGCGGCCG
>CACZRK010000075.1 GCA_902783515.1 uncultured Coriobacteriaceae bacterium
CGGGCGAGGACGATATCGGCACGCGGTCGGTCACGGACCGGATCGGATGGGCAGACGCATGGGCAATTCTGTGAGACGGCAGCTCGGACAGGTGATGGGACGGTTCCTTGTCCTGGCGCTCGTGCTGAGCCTGTTCGTGCCCTCGTTCGCCGGGGCGCTCACGCAGGACGTCACGACGGCAAAGAGCAACGAGACGAGCACGAACAACGTGCTGGGCGGCGAGCCGACGCGCATCACGTGGGAGGCCGTCGTCGACGACGGCGAGAGCGTCGACGGCGTGACGGTGCAGCTCCCTGACGGCTCCGCGTTCAGCGACGACTCGACCGTGGACGTGACGGTGCTTGACGGCACCACGCGCCTGCGCACGGAGAACACCGCGACGATCAACGCGGATGACGACAGCGTGACGGTCACCTTCGCGGACCCGCTCACGGAGGGGCTGCGCCTGCGCGTCCAGATGTACAAGACCTCGCTGCCCAACGTGGACGGCGAGGTGACCCTGACGGGCACGTACCACACCACCGACGGCCAGACCGTGCAGATGGGCGACTCGCCCGCCATCCAGGTCTCTCACGCCTCACTGGCGCAGCGCATCGTCTCGTGGCTTGACGAGCAGCCATGGGTCCAGTCCTGGAACTCGGTCACGATCCTGAAGCTGTTCTTTGAGCCGCAGATCATCGTCTCCTCCATCCCGACGGTCGCCACCGGCTGGCTGCTCTCGCTTTTGCTCGTGTGCTGCGGCTTCCCGCTCGCCATCCCGATCGGCCTGCTCGCCGCGTTCATGAAGATCGGCAAGTCGCGCCTCCTGAAGGTCATCGCCTCCGTCTACACGGGTGTCATCCGTGGCACGCCTCTGTTCCTGCAGATCTACATCGCCTTCTTCGGCCTGCCGCTGCTCGGCCTGAACGTGAACCAGTACGTGCTGGCCGTCTTCGTCATGTCGTTCAACTCCGGCGCCTACCTGTGCGAGATCTTCCGCGCCGGCATCCAGTCCATCCCGCGCGGACAGTTTGAGGCGTCGCGCTCCCTGGGCATGACGGCCACGCAGACGATGTTCTTCGTGATCATCCCGCAGACGGTCCGCCGCGTGATCCCGACGATGACGAGCGAGTTCATCCTGCTCTACAAGGACACCTCGCTGCTCGCCGCCGTCGGCGTCATGGAGATGATGCTCTACGCGCGCAGCGTCGTGTCCAACACGGGCAACATGACCCCGTACATCGTGGCCGCGTGCTTCTACCTGATCGTCACGCTGCCGCTCATCCACCTGGTCACGAAGCTGGAGAACCGGCTGGCGTCCTCTGACGCCGGCGCCGCCCGCACCGAGGGGAAGTCCCGCAAGGCAAAGCGTGCGATCGGCGGCGGGAACGGCACCGGCGCCGCGGGCGTGGACGCGACGACGCCCGCGAAGGTGACGCTCGCCGACGACGCGCATGCCGAGAGCCTTGCCGCGCGCCGTCAGGCGCAGCGCGACGCCGCGCAGGCGGCCTCGTTCTCCGCGGCGGCCGCGCTTGCCGACGACGTGAACTTCACCAGCTCGGCGGCGGCGAACGCACGCGCGAAGTCCAAGACCGAGAAGGAGGACTAGCCATGGCCGAGACTGACAGCATGGTGAGCATCCGGCACCTCTCCAAGTCGTTCGGCGACACGACGGTCCTGCGGGACGTCAACATAGAGGTCAAGCGCGGCGAGGTGGTCGTCGTGCTCGGCCCATCCGGCTCGGGCAAGTCCACGATGCTGCGCTGCGTCAACCTGCTGGAGAAGCCGACGGGCGGCCACATCTTCATAGAGGGCGAGGAGATCACCGGCACCCGCACCAACGTCGACAAGCTGCGCGAGCACGTGGGCATGGTGTTCCAGCAGTTCAATCTGTTCCCGCACCTCACGGCCAAGAAGAACGTTATGCTCGCGCAGCGCCACGTGCTGAAGCGCGACAAGGCGGAGGCGGAGCGGATCGCGCTCGAGAACCTGGACCGCGTCGGCCTCGCGGACCGCGCCGACTTCCTCCCGTCGCAGCTGTCCGGCGGCCAGCAGCAGCGCGTCGCCATCGCGCGCGCCCTCGCGATGGACCCGCACGTCATGCTCTTTGATGAGCCGACCTCGGCCCTTGACCCCGAGCTCGTGCGCGGCGTCCTGGACGTCATGGTGCAGCTCGCGAAGGCGGGCATGACGATGGTGGTCGTCACGCACGAGATGAGCTTCGCGCGCGACGTGGCCGACCGCGTCATCTTCATGGAGAACGGCGTCATCGTGGAGGAGGGCGCGCCCGAGCAGGTCTTTGACCACCCGAAGTCGCAGCGCACCGCGGACTTCATCGGGCACATCGCGTAGGCGGACGGCCAGCGGGCGAAGCGGGCGGGGCGGACGATCGCGAGCGTCATCGCGACACGTCCGCCCCGCCCGTCGTCTGTGCGAGCGGCGTCACGACCCGAGAGGGTCGTATCGACATGCTCTTGCGCAGGCGCCGTCTATCGGCCGAACGTCTTCCCGAGCGCGTCGAGCCGATCGGCGAACACGGGCTCGAAGAGCTGCATCTCGCGCTCGCGGCACCCGTTCTTCCGCGCGACGGGCCTCCATTGCGAGACCGCGCGGCAGATGCGGGAGGCGCACTGACGGGCCTTCTGCGCGCTGATGCCAAGCGCGGCGGCGAGATCGCGTGCGCCTTGGACCTCGCCCGATCCGACCTCGCCAAAGATCGCGGTAGCCCGCTCGCGCGCAAGCGAGGGCTCGGGGTTGACATCAAAGAGGGGCGAGAGTTCCCAGGAGCCGTTGATGCGCAGAAAGCCGCAGTTGCGAAGGTGGTCATCCACGTTATGAATGGCAATCGAGAACAGGACACGCTGAAACAGAGACTCGAGCTGCGTCGACACCTTTGAGGTGAGCGATTCCATGGCCTCCCCGAGCACCGCGTAGTCGCCCTGCTCGCCATCTGACGTCCCGGTAACGCTCATGCCGCTGAGGTACGCTAGACGGCGACCACGGACGAGTCCGCCCTCTCTGTCAA